>JAOUJT010000151.1 GCA_029883105.1 Gammaproteobacteria bacterium | reverse complement strand
ACCCTGGTTGATGATGCCGTGGCCCTGCATGGGGCGATACGCGGCAGGGTGGATGTCGATCGGGTGATCGGCCTGGATAGGCAGCGGTTTTGCCGACTCGCGCTGGCAGCGACAGCCCTAACGCCGCGTTTGCCAGTGACGGCTGAAGACATATTTCACTGTCGTGAGGGGTGAACACGGTCACTCCACGGACCATCCCAGACAGAGCTATTATGAGGGGTTTTTGCCTTGTTGTTAGCCCTGCCAGATCTTCCCCATAAATCCGAAGGCCGCTAATATTTACAACCCCGTTACCTGCCCCCGTCTACAGTAAACAGTCCCTTGGCCTTGATCATCTCCACGACCTGTTCGGGCACCAGGGTTTCCCATTGCGGATTGCCCTGGTGGATCATCTCCAGTACCTCATGCGAATAGATCGCCAGGTAGGCTTCGTCCACCGTATTCAGCCCCTTAACGAAGTGGTTCTCCAGCAGGTAGGTGTATAGATGGTGCAGGTGTGAGGCGACCTGCATGGCATGGATATCGACCGGCCGTTTGGTGGTGCTATCCAGCTCTGGTGAGACATAGAGCCGCAGATCATTTTTAAACATACGGCCAAAGGATTCCAGGATGCCGCCCGGTAGCGACTCATAATATTTTTCTTCGAACACCTCGCGTAGGGAGGGCAGGCCCATGGCGATGGCGATGGGCTGACTGGTATAGCGGAACAGGTATTGGGCCAGACGATAGTATTCACCATACTTGGAAATAAGGACGTTCTTGCCCAGGGCACAGAGGATGTCTGCGCGGTTAAGAAAATCATTGACCACAATTTCAGAACCGTTCTCTCCGCCAAGATTGCTAAGGGTCATTTCTGATAAGACGATCAATGAGGCGGGATCCAGTTGTGTGTCGTTTATGAATTCTGTCTGTGCGCAGTCCAGCAGATCCATGGTGAATTTTGTCGGCGGACGAAAACGACTGCGTTCTACCAGGACCGATTTTTTCCACAGACTCTCGGCCACCAGGGCCACCTCGCCATCGGCGGTAAACATGGCGGCGTCACTCAGACCGTATTGCACCAGATTCAGGGCGATGAGTCGGTTGTCCACGGCCTTAAACGCGGGGCCACTGAGGTCGACCATGTCGATCTCCAGATGCTCGCGCTGCAACTGCTCCATCAATGAGCGCAGCAGCGTTTCTGGCTCCTTGTGCAGATGCAGCGCAGCGTAGATGAGGTTTACCCCCACTATGCCCAGGGTTTCCTGATCCCGCATGGCGTCCTTACCGTGCAGATTTACGTGTACGTCGATCTGTGAATGTTCGCCCCTGGCTTCGGTTTGAAAACGGATGCCCAGCCAGCCATGACCGTCGGTCTTGTAGGTATAACTATGGGTAGCAACCGTGTTGGCAAAGGCAAAGAAGGTACTTTGTTCACCACGTGAGGCATCCAGGCGCTCCAACAGTAGCTGGTATTCGTGATCCAGCATCGCGCTCAGACGTTCACGACTGACATAGCGGGGGCTGCTGCCATAGATGGCATCGGAGAATGTCATGTCGTAGGCAGAGATGCTTTTGGCTATCGTCCCGGCGGCACCGCCGACACGAAAAAACCAGCGCGCGGTCTCCTGTCCACCACCGATCTCGGCAATGGTGCCGTAGTTCTTTGGCTCAAGATTGATGACCAAGGCTTTTTGCTGGGTTCCCAGGGTTTCTGTTTGCATAAAGGACTCTTTGTATTGGCTGCTGGAGGAATATCTATCACCGCAAGGTCATCGCCGGGTTCACCCGTCGCGCCTATGGGATCCAGAGACCTTAACGCTATCGCCTGCTGCAATGCTCTGCGGGGCAAAAAATAAGCCGAATAGACGATCTATTCGGCTTAGGGTTGGAGCCTATGGTTTGCTCACACCAGCCACAGCGGTTTGACTGGCTTCTTTCACCGTAGGACCATGGGCAGACAAGGGCTTTATCAACCTATCCTGCCACGTGGTGCTTGCCCACCAGATGCACACTGCTGGCCTGCGGACCTTCGTCGCCCATCTCTTCGGCAAAGCGTACCTCGCTACCTTCTATCAGATGCGCCGGGTCGGTGTTGACCAGGCTGTTGAAGTGGAAATAGATGTCGCGCCCGTCAGGGGTCATGATGCGGCCGTATTCCATCATCGGATAGATCTCGGTGACACGACCATGGGGTGGCACCTCGTGGGTTTTGATCTTTTTCTGACTGATGCGTAGTTTGTCCTCCAGTTGCCGTTTGGCGGCACTAAAGGCATCGCGGATGCGAACGTAGATGTCCTCATGGGCGTGGTTATCGCCATGCTTCTTGCTGACGATGATCTCGTCGCCGGGGATGGTAATGGTGATATGGATGTCGAAGAGTCCACCTTTGGTTTTATGTTTGTCCGGTTCGTCGATGACAACGTGACAGGCAGTGATGTGATCGTGAAACCGTTCTAGTTTTTGGCTGCGTTCGCGGATGTTGGCCTCTACGGCCTCGGATGTTTCCATGTGACGAAAGGTGATTTGTAAGGGTATTAGCACTGTTAACCTTCCTTTATGACTGAGACTTTGTGAGGGTATTACTTTTTTCTGCCCCCTATCTATATATAGACTTTCGTAGCGGCTTAACCACAGACTAGCGAATTTTATGGTATGGCTTCCATGATGTAGATCATGGCGGGGAAGCGGGGAGGGGTCGTCGGTTAGCCGCTGGAAGTGGCCAGATATCGGTCTACCACACTGTAAAACTCCTGTATATCCAGGGGCTTGGTGAGATAGTCATCGAAACCAGCATGCAGGCCGTACTGAATGTCGCTCTGGGTGGCGTTGGCGCTCAGGGCCACCACCGGCTGATCCCGGTTTGCTGGATTTTGTTGTAGTTTTTCCAGGATGGTGTAGCCGTTACCATCCCCTTCACCGCCCAGGTGGATATCCAGCAGGATCAGATCAAACCGCTGAGTGTTGATCAGATCCAGCGCCAGCGAGCAGTTGTGGGCGGTAAGCAGCCTGATGCCAGCGCGCTTATTGAGCAGTTGTTGTACCAGTCGCTGGTTGGCGGGATTGTCTTCCACGTAGAGCACGCTGAGCTGAACATCTTCGCTCCCATTTTCACCATTGTCTGCGGCGCTATCATGACTCAGCGCCTGGTTTGTACCCATGGGTAATTCCATCCAGAAGGTGGAGCCTGTACCCTCAATGCTATCAAAACCCAGACGCCCACCCATGAACTCTACCAGGCGCTTGGCCAGTGGCAGACCGATGCCGGTACCTTCTATGTTCTCTTTATCGGCATCAAGCCTGTCAAAGGGCTCAAATACCCGATGCCGCAGATCGGCGGCGATACCTCGGCCACTGTCACGCAGACTCAGACGGTAGTGTTGATCATCCATGGCCTGCCAACTGATCTGTACACGTCCCTGGGGTCGGTTATATTTGATCGCATTGGATAACAGATTGAGTATCGCCTGCTTCAGACGCATGGTATCGGCCTGTACCCGTGCAGAGTCCTCCCCCTCGATCTCGATCTTGATGCGCTGTTTGGCAGCCAGAGGACTGACCAGGCTGACACACTCTTGCACCAACCTGTTCAACGATACGCTTTCCATGTTGAACTGTATCCGTCCGGATTCTATGCGTGATAGATCGAGGACTTCGTTGATCAAATCCAACAGGTGGTAACCCCCCTTGGCGATCTCTGCCACGTACTCCATCTCTTCGTCATTGAGATGGCCCTGGATGTTTTGTTCCAGCAGTTGGCCGAAACCCAGGATGGCATTCATCGGTGTGCGCAGTTCATGGCTCATGCGGGAGAGAAATTCTGTCTTCGCGCGACTGGCCTGTTCAGCCAGCTCTTTCGCCTGTAAATATTCCTCGGTACGTTGTTTCACCTGCTCTGCCAGTCCTTCGCTGGCTCGCTGAGCGATCTCCTCTGCCAGCTTTTGTTCCGTGATGTCTTCCACACTGGACCATATGTAATGCTCGCCATCACGTTCGATGAGCTGCCCTCGCAGGCGAACCGGTATGCGTCGGCCATCCTTGTGCAGATACTCTTTTTCGTAGGGACCGTATATCCCCTCACGCCTAAGCCGTTCCAGTTGTTGCTGTTCCTGCTCGGCGTATTCCTTCGGGGTTAAGTCCCAGTAGGTAAGCTGTTTGGTCTCATCCATATCACGACCACCGATATTGGCGTAGGCCTGATTGATGTCCAGTAATACCCCGTCCATATCACACAGAGCCAAACCCACCGGTGAGGACTCGAACAACATGCGGTTATAGGCCTCACTCTCTTTTAGCGCCTGCTCCATACTCACCTGTTCTGAGACATCCTCCACCACCGAGGTGACACCCAGAATGTTACCGCTATCGTCTATTAACCGGGTGTTAAACCATTCACAGGTAATGGTACGGCCGTCTTTGGTGATGTTTTGATTGCGACTACTGACCTCTGTCTGCCCCGATAGCAATTTTTTCCAAACCTGATCCACATGCGGACGAGCTTCATCTGCTACGATGAGCCCCGCTGCATGCTGGCCACGTGCCTCCTCTTGCGTATAACCAAAGATCTTTTCTGCGGCAGGATTCCAGTCAACCACCTCAAAATTTGTATTCCAGGCGATCACGGCCAGGGGGATACGCTGTATGTGCATGCGCTGTCGATCAGGCTCTGTATTCTCTGTTCCGGGCGTGGATGTATGTGCTTGTGAGGGCTGCAAAGAGAGCAGGTAACCCGTTAGAAAACCCTTGGTATCATGCATGGGATCCAGCAGGCAATGCATCAAGCTGTCAGACTTTAAAAATGACGCACAGGTGAAACTATGTGGAGTATTAGAGGCAACGGTAAGTGTCAGTTGATCGGAAACTTCGTCCGGCAAGATATCGTACAGATTTTGGCCTAGTAGTACTTTTTGACTTTTGTCACATTGCTTTTCAAAGGCGACATTTATCTGCCTAAATATCAACGTCTTGTCCAACATCGCATAGGCGAGTTGTGACTGCTGAAAATACTGCGAAAATATCGTCGCGCTCAATAGACCGACCATCCTGGTAGTTTATGTAGAATCCGTGCATCCGTGGTGCCTGCTGAGCTCGTCGAGGTTTTATTATTGTCTTCTCAGGCGCGCAAATCATACCACAGGGATCACCGCTCTTCGTACGTTGGCGGTGGATTATTCTGTTTCATCATGTGCGAACGATCGAGAAGCGACATTAACTTACTGCGCTTACGCTCTATGCTGGTTGAATATAGAACCATCGCCGTTATGCCATTGGTGACGAATGTCATGGCGGCTATTTGCCTTTCATCTCAAGCGTAAACGGGCGCCCACATGTATCGATATTTTAACCGCGTCTATTAGCGCATTACTGTTATCATATGCGCTGAACATCTCGCCTGGATCCCCTTATGAATCTCGATTTTTCCTCTTTACCGCTCTCGCCTGCCATGCTGTCGAATCTGCACACCCTCGGTTACACACAGATGACCCCGATACAGGCCCAAAGCCTGCCGCAGGTACTGGCAGGCAAGGATCTGCTGGCCCAGGCCAAGACCGGTAGTGGCAAGACTGCTGCCTTTGGCATCGGTCTGCTGGAGAAGCTTAATCCCCGTTTCTTTGGCGTGCAGGCTTTGATCCTATGTCCCACACGCGAGCTGGCGGATCAGGTGACCAAGGAGTTGCGCCGTCTGGCGCGGGCGACACAAAACATCAAACTGGTGACCCTTTGTGGTGGTGCCCCCATCGGCCCGCAGATCGGTAGCCTGGAACATGGTGCCCATGTGGTGGTGGGTACCCCGGGACGGATATTGAAACATCTCGGTAAAGCTACACTGGACCTGGCGCAGGTCTCGACCCTGGTATTGGATGAGGCCGACCGCATGCTGGACATGGGCTTTAGTGATGAGATCGATGTGATCATTGATGCGCTGCCCAAGCAACGTCAGACCCTGCTGTTCTCTGCCACCTACCCCGACTCCATGGCCGAGCTGAGCGCGCATGTGCTGCGCGATCCGGTGGAGGTGCGGGTCGAAACCACCCATACGGTTTCCCACATCAAACAACAGTTCTACTCGGTAAATAAGGGCCAGCGTACCCTGACCCTGGTCTCGCTCTTGCTTAAACACAAACCGGAATCGGCGATCATCTTTTGTAATACCAAACAACAGACCCAGGAGCTGGCCGATGAGCTGGCCTCGCTGGGCTTTTTTGCCCGCGCCCTGCATGGGGATCTGGAACAACGGGACCGCGATCAGGTGTGGGCACAGTTTGCCAACCGCAGTACCGCTATCCTCGTCGCCACCGATGTGGCCTCACGTGGCCTGGATATCAAGGAGCTGGACATGGTGGTCAACTTCGAACTCTCTCACGACCCCGAGGTACATATCCACCGTATCGGTCGTACTGGTCGTGCCGGTAAAAAAGGGCTGGCGCTATCGCTATTTCTTAGCAACGAAAGACGCCGTATGGAAGCCATTGAGGCGTATCAGGGTAGCCCTGCAGAACCGGGCACGATCGCGCTGCTGGATGATCTACACGAAGCCACCCGCGGACTAAAACTTAAACCAAAAATGGTTACTCTGCAGATCGACGGTGGACGTAAACAGAAGGTGCGCCCCGGTGACATCCTTGGTGCACTCACCGGCGAAAGTGGGATCCCCGGTAAACAGGTGGGCAAGATCGATATGTTTGATCAGTTTGCCTATGTAGCGGTGGAGCGCGACGTGGCCAAGCAGGCCCTGCAGATCTTGAATGAAGGCAAGATCAAGGGAAGAAAATTTCGCGTACGCAAACTCAACTAGTTATCTCTTTTTACTGACTGCGCCACTCCCGTTAACCATAGCGGGATACTTCATCCACCCACTCTAAGAGCTTCGCCAGTTGCAGATTCGCATCTGCACCCGTGCTCTAGTCCGATTCCGAATTTACTTGCTCCTCCCTGTGATGATTAGCCAGTTATGAAGCATAAATGGTATGTAAGCTCTTTATCAAAAACCTATTCCACATCTGCTAACTATTATTGTATTAATCTTTCGT
>JAOUJT010000150.1 GCA_029883105.1 Gammaproteobacteria bacterium | reverse complement strand
CGTAGTCACAAGTGCATCATCCGCAATCTCGGCAAACTGGAATTTAAGACTGGTTCTGTAAGGAGGAATGGTGATCGCTTTATTGACCACGACCATGTCACCAGCCTTCACCTGCATATGTAAAGGCGGTGTGCTATCCCTGACATATGGATCCCCACAGGCTGTGAGCAAGGTGCTTAACACCACTATCCAGATATTTCTTTTCATGTGCATCTCCCGTTCTTATTGCCGGCAAGTCTACCAATCAAACACGAGAATGACGAGAGACTCGTTACTCCTTGCCAAGATTACGTATAATGGCCGCATTCATAGATAGACAGAAAACCTATGCAAACTATAGATACCCTTATTCATGCACGCTGGATCATCCCTGTAGAACCTACAGACGTAGTCCTCGAACACCATGCTATCGCCATTGATGATGGGCGTATCATCGACATACTGCCCGGTAATATTGCCTCAGAGGAATACCAGGCGACAACGATAAAGCAATTGCACAGCCATGCACTTATCCCCGGACTGATCAATGCTCATACCCATACAGCGATGAACCTGATGCGAGGCATGGCGGATGATCTGCCCTTGATGGACTGGTTGCAGGGGCATATCTGGCCCGCTGAGGCAAAGTGGGTAAGCACAGAATTTGTCCACGATGGTAGCCAGCTGGCTATTGCCGAAATGTTGAAAAGTGGTACTACCTGTTTTCAGGAGATGTATTTCTTTCCCGATGTGGTAGGACGTGTGGCAGACAATGTCGGTATTCGCGCCTGTCTGGGTTTAATCGTCATCGACTTTGCCACAGCCTGGGCTGAGGATGCCGATGAGTATTTGCGCAAAGGTATCGCAGTACACGATCAATTTCGTACCAATAGTCTGATCACCTCCAGCTTTGCCCCGCATGCCCCCTATACGGTTTCAGATGAACCCATGGAGCGCATCCGTAGTTATGCAGAGGAACTGGATATACCCATCCATATGCACATCCATGAAACCGCCTTTGAGGTGGATTCTGCCGTAGAGCAAACCGGCAAACGCCCCTTACAACGGCTGAACGAGCTGGGCCTGGTCACACCACGTCTGATCGCCGTGCATATGACCCAGTTAAGCGATGAGGATATCCAGTTGCTGGCAGATAGCGGCAGCCATGTGGTGCACTGTCCCGAGTCCAACCTGAAATTGGCCAGTGGCTTTTGTCAGGTGGATAAACTTATGCGAGCGGGGATCAATGTTGCCCTCGGCACCGACGGTGCCGCCAGTAACAATGATCTGGATATGTTCAGCGAGATGCGTACCGCGGCACAATTGGCCAAGGCGGTGGCCGCAGATGCCAGTGCCCTGCCTGCAGCCCAGGCCCTGCGTATGGCTACCTTGAACGGTGCCAAGGCTCTAGGCCTGGATAACGTGATTGGCAGTCTGGAGATCGGCAAGGCGGCGGATATCACCGCCGTGGATTTGGGCCAGTTACAAACCCAACCCGTCTATCACCCCATCTCTCAGCTAGTCTACGCCGCAGGGCGTGATCAGGTCACCGATGTATGGGTTGCCGGCCGTCACCTGTTAAAAGATGGTAAACTTACCAGCCTGGATGAAGCGGACATTTTGACCCGTGCCAATGCCTGGCGTGACAAGATGGTCGAGTTTGATTAAACCAACAGATGACAGAACAACCTGGATAACACGATGACAACAACGACGCGAAATGTAGATTATCAGGAAGTGGCAAAATTCGAGGCATTGGCCTCACGCTGGTGGGATCGAGGCAGTGAGTTCAAACCCTTGCACGACATCAATCCACTGCGCCTGAACTACATCGACAACATCGCCCAAATAGAAGACAAAAAGGTCATCGATGTGGGTTGTGGTGGTGGCATCCTCGCCGAGAGTATGGCCATGCGCGGCGCACACGTTACCGGCATCGACATGGGTGAGGCTCCGCTTTCCGTGGCCAGGTTGCACCAACTGGAATCCGGCGTTGAGGTGGATTACCAACGAATCACTGCCGAAGAGATCGCCGACGAACAACCAGGCAAATTCGACGTGGTCACCTGCATGGAGATGCTGGAACACGTACCGGACCCCGCCTCTACCATCGTCGCCTGTGCCAAATTGGTTAAACCCGGCGGCCATGTGTTCTTCTCCACCATCAATCGTAATCCCAAGGCCTATCTCTTTGCCGTCATCGGCGCCGAGTATGTCCTTAACCTGTTGCCCAAGGGCACGCATGAATACAACAAATTCATCACCCCGGCAGAACTTGATAGCTGGGCACGCGAGGCCGAGTTGCAAGTCAGTGATATGACGGGCATGAGCTACAACCCGTTAACCAAGCATTACAAGCTTGGGCGTGATCTCAAGGTCAACTACATGGCCGCCTATACCCGCCCCAAAGAATGAGCAACGTTATACGAACCGTACTATTCGATCTGGACGGTACCCTGGCGGACACCGCGCCGGATCTGGCCTACGCCCTAAACGAGGTACGTCGGGAACAGGGTCTGGAAGCGATGCCCTTTGAGCAGATCCGGCCAGTGGTCTCACACGGAGGCATCGCTCTAATCCGTTTGGGCTTTCAACTTGAACCGGAACAAGCTGAGTTTGAACCCCTGCGTCATCGCCTGTTGCAGATCTATCAGGACAACATATCTACCCTCACTACCCTTTTCGAAGGCATGGAAACCGTATTGGACCGGTTAGAGAAAAGGGGGGTGCTATGGGGCGTGGTGACCAATAAGCCTGCCTGGCTGACTAATCCACTAATGGAACAGATGGGGCTGGCCAAGCGTGCAGCCACCATCATCAGCGGCGATACCCTGCCGCAGAGAAAACCACACCCAGCACCCATGTTACTGGCCTGTGAACAGACCGGCAGTCAGCCTGAGCAGTGTCTGTATATCGGTGATGCGGAGCGTGACATTGAGGCTGGACGTGCCGCAGGCATGAAGACCATGGTGGCCCTGTTTGGCTATATCGAAGAACACGATCAACCTGAACAGTGGGGAGCGGATAGTATGATAGACACACCACTCTCCATTCTGGACTGGTTGGACAGTAACACCGCTATCTCAGCCTGAGTAATTCGCTATGCAACTCTCTCTTGGTTTATTGGCCCTGGTCTCTCTTCTCTCTTTGCTAGCGGGACTAAGTCTGGGATATCTGCTAACCCAAAGACGCCTCTCGGGTCTTAAAGAAGACAACATCAGTCTCAGAACACAATTGCAGATGCAGCAACAACACGCTGAGGAAAAGCTGCAACATATGCAGGCATCACGTGAGCAATTGAGCGAAACCTTTACTGCCCTCTCCTCGCATGCCTTAAAAAGAAATAGCGAGCAATTTTTTAAACTGGCCGAGGATAATTTCAAACACCTGCAACAACGTTCACAGGATCTATTGGCAGAAAAAGAGAAGTCCGTTGAGAATCTGGTCAAACCCATACGTGAAGCCCTGGACAAAACCGAAAAACAGCTGCATGAAATGGATAAACACAGCCGTGAGACCCACGGCTCACTAAGCCGCCACCTGGAAACCATGGCGCAAACACAAAGCCAACTGCAATCAGAAACCCGCAATCTGGTCCAGGCCCTGCGTCGTCCTGAGGTACGTGGTCAATGGGGAGAGATGACCCTGAAACGTCTGGCCGAACTGTCTGGCATGGTGGAACACTGTGATTTCTACGAGCAGGAACATGTCAACACCGAAGAAGGTGCCATCCGTCCCGACATGGTGGTACGCATGCCCGATGGACGCGAGATCATCGTTGATGTAAAAACCCCGCTGGACGCCTATCTGACGGCAATAGAAGCGGCGGACGACGAACTCAAACAAGTGGCACTAAACCGTCATGCCAAGAACGTACGCGAACACGTTAAGGCGCTGGCCAGTAAGGCCTACTGGAACCAATTCAAACAGGCACCAGATTTTGTCGTGATGTTTATTCCTGGTGAACAGTTTCTTAGTAGTGCCCTGGATGTGGATCGCAATCTGATGGAAGATGCCTTGCAACAGAAGGTCATTCTCGCCACCCCCACCAGCCTGGTAGCACTATTACGCGCTGTCTCCTATGGCTGGAGACAGGAACAATTGGCAGCCAATGCCGAACAAATCCGTAGCGTAGGCGAGGATCTCTATAGTCGTCTAGCGACCTTTGCCGAGCATTTGCAAAAGGTAGGTAAGAGCCTTAACTCCGGGGTAGACAATTTCAATAAGGCGGTAGCCTCGTTTGATACACGCGTGGTCCCTTCAGCGCGGAAATTCAAGGAAATGGGAATTAACGCTAAAAAGGAGCTGGAATCACTGGATCCAGTGGAAAAGATCAGCCGTGATGTCTCCACCACGGAGTCCTAGTTTTTTGGGCTGTCGGTAAGACTGTCGCGCAAAACTTTCTTCGTGTCCTTGACCATCTCACCGGCCTTATTCTTGATCTTTTGCTGTGTGCTGGCTACAAAGGGATTGGTCCAGAACGGACGGCCCTGACCAATGTTATAACCAAACCAGATACCAACGAGCAACACAAGTATTATCAGATACAGACGCTTTTTTATCTTTTCCCACACGGTCAACTACCTGCGTATTAACTATTTATGAATGTTAAAGAAGCCTACCAATATTGCCAACAGATGGCAAAACAACACTACGAAAACTTTCCTGTTGCCTCCTTAATCTTACCTCGCCGCATACGCAGGGCCGTGACGGTTATATATGCCTTTGCCCGCACCGCAGATGACTTGGCCGACGAAGGAGAGATGACCCCGGAACAGCGCATTGAAGCATTAAATGCATATGAACAGAAGCTAGCTGCATGTATCAAAGGCGAACTGGTCGACGACCCTGTTTTCATCGCGCTACACGATGTTATAGGAGAATTCCAACTCTCTACAGAGCTATTTTATGACCTACTTAGTGCATTTCGGCAGGATATCACCCAAACGAGGTATGACAACTTTGGTGAATTAATGGATTATTGTCGCAGGTCGGCCAATCCAGTCGGACGTCTACTGCTTGAGTTGTATGGTGTGGCGACACCCAAAAACAACGCTTACTCAGATGGTATCTGTAGTGCATTACAATTGATTAACTTCCTGCAAGATATTCGTCAGGATTATGAAGAAAATAATCGTATCTATCTGCCACAAGCAGACATGCAAAAATTCAATGTCAGTGAATTGCAGATAAAGGCCCATCTAAGTGATGCGGGCATAAAACAGTTACTTACGTTCCAGGTAGAGCGTGCTCGTAAGATACTGAAGGCAGGAGCCCCTCTTGGCAAGATCTTACCTGGCAGACTGGGACTGGAGATGAGGTTGATTATCTATGGAGGGACACGTATTCTTTACCGCTTACACCAGCAAGAACATAACTACTTTAGTCGTCCTCGTCTCAGGTTAATAGATAAAATATGGATAGTGTGGCGCGCATTTTTTCCCAGATAGCCTTAAAAAGGCGTAAGTGGTAATGATATCAAGACGAGCGGTCCATGCCATCTTATATCTACTATTGTCCTCGGTTTATAGTATAAGCAAGGCTGATACTGGTATCGCCAATAATTCCTATAGTAGTTTTGGCATAGGCATACAAGTTTTTACTTATACAGAGGATTTTTCCGGCGCAAAATTTGACGTCGTATCTACGAGTAGTCCCCTCAGTGTCGTACAATATTCAGGTGGCTATACAGCGCTAGATGAAACCGATGGTTTTTACATCACAACCACATCCCCTCTCTTCAATATCTCCGCAAATGAGGCTTGGGGTATTTCGGGTATTCTCCCAACGGGAAGCTCATCTATTACTAGTTACCCAAGCGTTCAGGCCAATCAAACCGAGTTAGGTCTAAGTATTCTTAATCTATCACTCAGTCGAATATTTTCTCCGGGACACCAGGGTCTTGTTGGAGTGAGATATAGCACGCATAACTTTACCCGTTATGAATTTACTCCCGGTGCTGATGCTGAGGAATTTAATAACTGGTTAATCAGTCAAAATTCAGATGTACCAGCCTATGCAGACGGCGTTGCATTCGACATTCCGGGTTGTACCAATAATATAAATCCTCCTGTTGTGGGCATGGAATGCACCAGTGTTGCCTTGCAAGAACAAGTCACGTCACTCTCTTTGTCTATCGGTTATAAATACGACACCATATTTGTCAAAGGATACAGGGGCCCCCGATTTATCGTTGCAACGTCTATCGCCATCCCTGCCTTCTATATGATCACCAATACACTACATCCCGGCGCTAGTCTGATAGGCTCTTTCGGCGAGGGTTATGATGCTAGTGTCAAGACTTCACTCGCCGTGTTTGAGAGAAAGGATTTTCAACTCAACCTTGGACTAGAAACCGCACTGATGCATCGAAATCAGGTCATACAAACAAGTACCAATCTATCTTATCCAAGCAGTGATACCGTATCATTCAGTACTTACATGTCCTTCGACTGGTCTTTTGATTAGACACACAAATGTGAATTAGTATGTCGTATTATTTTCTTGCCACATACAAAATCAAAATATTTCGCAGGTATTATCCTTACATCCCTATATCTTTACCTCAATATCTATCCAGTCTTCCTTAATAGATGTCATGACCTACCATACTCTAGTTAGATATACAATTATCTGGCACCGAAGCAGATGAAGCTCCTACCAATAGGGATACATAGTTGATATAAAGGCGCAACGCTGATTTAGCACTTAAGCTCATTTGTTAATAATCTGATAAATATAGGGCTAAACCTTGGAATCAACTATATTTTTCCAGCAAAATAACCGACATTGGTGCTGACTGCTAATTAAATCCATAGAATTGGATTAGAAGGAAATGAGCAATGAGCACATACAGATCCGTAACGGCACGATCTTCGCTATCGCTTCTACTTCTCTGTGTGAGTTTTCTGGCCGCAGCATCGACACAAACAATAAAGGAACCCGTTACTATACACATGGCCATCATATCTCTGGCCCCACCTTCCAAGATCTACCAACAGTGGAAACCCTTTGCCGACTATATTGCAGAAACGGCCAAGTACCCTGAAAACGTGTTCGGTGCCCACAACGATATAAATCCTGATCTACAACAACTCAGCGAGATCATCACCGGAAAGCAAGA
>JAOUJT010000149.1 GCA_029883105.1 Gammaproteobacteria bacterium | reverse complement strand
CTTAACCGGTAATGGTTATGATTTTACCCTGCGTGATGTCGTGGCCACAGATCGTCCTACCCCCTTCGGGATTGATCCCTACTTTAATCCTCTGAATTTCACCCTGCCACAGACGAATGGTCGAGTCGGGTATTTTCTGACAGATACGTTTTCGGTTTCATTCGGCGTAGACCATATGAAATACGTCATGGTTCAGGATCAAACCGTAAATATCGAAGGGACGATAGCTAACGGTATGGGCTTTGATGGAACATACATTGCTGGTGATACTCAAACCTTATCTGCAGACTTTCTGACCTTTGAACATACAGACGGTTTGAATATGATTTCTGTAGAGTTTGAGCAATATTTTCCGTTGTGGGTAGCCTCGCAGGGACGATCGGCGATATCGGCCTATTGGGGCATGGGCACTGGATTTATGTATCCTCGTACGAATGCAACACTATTCGGCCAGACTCGCCATGATGATTTTAATCTGGCGGGGTATGCTGTAAGTGCAAAGTTGGGTACGGAATGGTTATTCAAAAACGACTTCTTCTCACGTCTGATATATAAAGTGGGCGATATCAACATGACTGACGTTAGAACGACATATTCTACGACAGATAAACTGACGCAAAGAATTCAGTTCCAGGAACTTACATTGGCATTCGGTATGTACTTTTAAGCGTAAAAATAAAGTCTGAGTGCAGAAAATATCCCTGTGCTCAGACTTGAATCCATCGTTTTATATAATCCACTCGCAGATCTTAATATCCACTATTTTTTATTGTTTGTACTTAGATACAATTCTAGCTCTTTGCCAAATTCTTCTACTTGCTTAAGGATGTTGGATTTTTCCTCATCAAGTTCTAGCTCGGAATGTAATTCCTCAATCTCGGCATAGAAGTTTGTAAAGTTCAGATGGCCAGACTCGCCTTCAATCAATCTCGCTCGGCAATGTTCCATCCACTGCATCTGCTCATCGGCATTGAGCGTTTCTGGGTAATTGCGTGCGCGATAGCGAAATAACATCTCCGCAAGACGTTTATCATTGAAGTTCCAGCTATGGTTCGCTAGTTCTTCTGGCATCGTTTTGTGGATATCGTTCATTAATGCCTTGTCTTTATCATCAAAGAAACCGCTTCCATAGATCATCAGATCCGGGTCAGTTACCGGTTCATACTCACGCGGTTCGAAAACCTTGGCGATTTTTAGTTGGATCTCTTTGCGTGCGGCGAGCAGGGCCTGACGATTCATCTGGCTATTCATTAGATCGATATTGAGCCGTTTTGCTGCCTCACCGGTGAGAGTAGAGGAAGGGGCGATCACCGGACACTTGTTAATGAGAACTTGTTTTAAAGCTGGCCTCTCCACACCTTCTGGTAAATCGGCAGTGGGCATGTAGAGTAATTCGAGCAATTTTTTTGCGCTGAGTTCGAGCAGTATCTTCGGGTCTTGAGCAAGGTCGAAGACGATGATGCTGTTAGCATTTGTTGGATGTTTTGCAATTGGCACCACCATGCGGGTATTGCCATGGTCACTACCGTACATTCCAGAGGTATGAAGGATGGGTGTCATCTCTTTAAGATCCAGGTATTTGAGGACCTCTTTTTTACGTCTCAGTTTATAGAGGAAGTCGAAAAGTTTGGGTTGCTTATCTTTAATCAATTTGGCCATCGCGATGGTGGCGTAGACATCGGAAAGGGCATCGTGTGCCTGCTCATGAGCGATGCCATTGGCGGCGGCCAGTTCCTCCAGCTTAAAGCTGCTGCGGTTTACGTCTTCACGCATGGGCCAGATGATCCCTTCCGGACGCAGATCACGACAGGCGCGTACCATGTCTATGATATCCCAGCGTGAGTTGCCATTCTGCCATTCACGCGCATAGGGGTCGAAGAGGTTACGGTAGAGGGTATTTCGTGTGACTTCATCGTCAAAGCGCAGGGAGTTATAACCCACCCCACAGGTGCCTGGCTGTGATAGTTCTTCTAATATGCTTTCGATAAACTCAACCTCAGGCACACCACGTTCCAGTGCCTGTTGCGGCGTGATGCCGGTAATGAGTGATGACATGGGATGAGGCAGTGTATCAGGGGCGGGCCGAGAGAATATGTTCAGGGGTTCGCCGATTATATTGAGGTCTTCATCGGTGCGTACACCAGCAAACTGTACGGGTCGATCCCGTTTAGTATCAACGCCGAAGGTTTCGTAGTCGTGCCAGTAGATGGTGTTCTGTGTCATGAAACAGTTCCTCAAAGTGTTTATGATACAATATCACACCATGCCATCAAGGCACATGGTCTGCTGCTAATGAAGGCTCATAATGGGTATACTTCGCTTACACGCAAACATGCTTTAATAGTAGTAAAATGTGGTCTATGTTGTATGGGTTCGACGATTCAGATATCGATCTCGGTGTGTTCATAGTGGATCATGTAAATCGTTAACTAGGTGAGCGGATATGGCAGCAAGTACATTTTCTGGTTTTCCCCCACAATTATTTGTTTTCCTCCGAGAACTTAAACAGAACAACAATCGGGAATGGTTTCAGGACAACAAGCAGCGTTATAAAGAGGATATCGTCTATCCTGTGCAGGATTTCATTATTGCTATGGGTCCCCGGTTAAACAAGATCTCTAAATATTACGATGCTGATCCTCGTAGCAATGGTGGGTCAATGTTCCGTATATACCGTGATGCCCGTTTTTCCAGGAATAAAGAACCCTATAAAACCAATGTTGGTTGTCAGTTTCGGCATCAGGCAGGAAAGGATGCCCACGCACCAGGGTTTTATCTGCATCTGGAACCGGAACATGTATTCTTTGGTGGTGGCGTGTGGATGCCGCCTAATCCTATCCTGGATAAGATTAGGCAACGTATCGTTGCAAAACCAGAAGATTGGGAGCGCACGGTTAACAAGAAATCATTTGTTAATCGTTTTGGTCAGTTGCGTGGTGAAAGTTTAAAACGCCCACCACGAGGTTACGAGGCAGATGAACTGCATTTAGATGATCTAAAGCGTAAAAGCTTTATCGTCATGCAGGAGACGGAAGAGATGCTGGCGACAAGCCCGGACTTTATAAAAGAGATAAACCACTGCTTTAAGGCTGCTGCACCACTGATGGAATTTGTGACCAAGGCCATAGAACTTCCATTCTCCTAGTAACGGACAGGCAAGGATAAAGTGCTATGTGCCTTTTCTGAGTAAATACTTACGTCCTAGCACTACCAGTAATATTCCCCCTAATATCAATGTGGAAGACAACATCAGACGTTCGGTGATGGGCTCCTGCATCCAAAATACACCACCGAAGGCGGCAATGATCGGAACAGAGAGTTGTACTACCGCTGCCTGAGTAGATGTGAGTAGGGCCAGTGCAAGATACCAGATGCTGTAACCGATACCGGATGCCAATGCGCCAGAAAGGATGGCGAGGATAATGCCTTTGCTGGATAGTGAAATCATAGGATAGCTGATTGATAAGAGTATAAGCAGCAGTGGCAATGTACGAATAAAGTTATAACTGGTATCGGATAGCGGACTGTTGGAACCTTTGCCTTTTAATGTGTAAATGCCCCATGCTATGCCGGACAGGGTCATTAAGATAAATCCTGTGCCTGAAGGTGTACTGATACCAGGCAATACCAGGAAGACAAAACCGAAGAAGGCAATGGTGAGTCCTAGCCATTCACTGTAGTGCAAACGTGTGCCAGAGAAGAGGCTGATAGTGATCATGGTGAACTGTACGGAGCCAAACAGGATCAATGCACCGGTGCCGGTATCCAGGCTGATATAGGCAAAAGAAAAACACAGTGCATAGATAAATAACATCAATGATGCTGACCAACTTCCATTTGAATGTTTGTTATTAGGTTTGTGTGTCATTAGCAGGATGAGTCCTAGAATTATTGCTCCGGATAATAAACGTATGATGGTAAAGCCCGCAGCATCTATGCTCTGTTCGCCCAATGCCATACGACAGAGCACCGAGTTAGCGGCGAAGGCGATGAGTGCCAGGCTGGTGTAGAGTATGGTGTTTTTATGCATGCTAGGTCCTAGTGGGAGGTTGCTTGAATGTTTCAGACTGAGTGTAGATACCTTAGTAATAAATTATCGAGAATCTATAGTTGGACACTATCGATATTAATAGTTGTCTAGCCCTTATCCATATTACGGTTTTACAGTTCTCTTCGGTTTGCCAGTATATGCTCAGCGAAGCTGACGCCCACTTCGTCAAAGTAGTTGTAGATGTGATCAGCACCACACTCTTTCAGGATGTCCAGTTCCTCGGGGTAAACGGCGGTGGTGCTGATCGTACCCTGATAGCCACTGTTGCGCAGTTGCCGCAGGGCGAATTTCTTGCTCTCTAGTGCCGGCATACTGAGTAGTATGGTATCGATATCTCCTAGATTTAATTTCTCCCACAGGCCAGGATCGTCGGCATCGGCGTAGAGAACGCTGCGACCCTCTTGTTTATGTTTTTCTACCTTCTCTGGATCGGAGTCCATGGCCGATATGGTGTAGCCATTCTCTGCCAGGTGGTCATAGGCTCGTGTACCGACCCTACCCATACCGATAATGACCATGTCTGCCTGATCGATGGTGATGGGCATGTCATCTGGATGGCGTTTCTCCGTTTCAAAGCGACGAAGTAGGGGTTCCCAATATGTAAACAGTTGGTGTGCATATCGGTTCATGGGCGCAGCTATGGCAAACGAGAAGGCGACGGCAACGGCCAGAGTGACCAGCCATTGATGTGACAGCCAGCCATTGTTAACACCCATATTGGCAATAATTAGTCCGAATTCGCTGTAGGTGGCAAGACCCAGTCCGGTGAGAAAGGCCGTCCGTGCACGTAGGCGGAATAGCAGCAGGATAAAGAAAAACAGAATGCCTTTGACAGGCAGTAGCAGTGTAAGTGTTGCAGCGATCATTAGGCCATTCAGGTCCGGGTGTCCGGTGAGGCCGATCTGTAGAAAGAAACCCACCAACAGTACTTCTTTTAGGCCCCATAGAGCGTTAGACAGCTCAGTGGCGCGCTTATGGTCGGCAAGGACAATACCCAGGATCAGTGCACCCAGCTCAGAGCTAAGGCCGAAATATTCGAAACCCATACCGCCTAAGACCAGCGCTAGTAACAGGCCATACAGGATCTGTAGTTCATCGTGGCCACTGAGGTCTAGCAGGCGATGAATAATAGGCCGCGCTATGAATATAGCGAAAAGGATAAATGCCCAGGGTGATGGTGTGTGGCTGCCGAATAGGCTGAGTATGGCTACGGCGGCCAGGTCCTGCATGATCAGGATACCTATGGCGACACGACCATGGAAAGCGCGCAGTTCCCGTTTGGACTCCAGTATCTTGGCAGCGATGACGGTGCTGGAAAAGGAAAGAGCAATGGCCAGTAAAATGCCGCTCTGCTGGGACAGTGGAAGAAATTGCAGCACCAGGAAGGTGAACAGAAAGGCAATCATTATCATATGGATAATCGAGCCACCTAAGACCTCCATGTGAAACAGACTTTTGAACTTCAGCTTCAGACCCACACTGAATAGCAGTACCAGAACCCCTGCATGGGCCACATGCTCAAGGATTGGGTTGCTATCATAGCCTTGGGTGCTGAGGATGAATCCTGCGATAAGATACCCGACGAGAGGAGGGAGGCCGCCCAGACGTACCAACAGGCCAAGAAAGAAGGCAAATGTGAGCCATATTGTAGCAGTGACCATAATTTTGCCTCGTGTAACGGATCGCTGTATCCGGCCAGCAGAGATTCTAGCTGTAGGATACCGTTACTGCTAATACTAGCGAAGTCATGAGTAGATTATCAACTGTATTCGGCTGACAGTAAGCTTGGCGAATGGGTGATCAACTTGCGCATGACTATGGATGCTTCGAGTTTTGTTTTCCATGGCTATACGACCATATCAGCATTGGCATAATAAGCATTAGTGGCATGGGGCGTGCGGGAAGTAGACCTGGTATCTTTGTTACAGCATTATCCGCATAGCACCCAGAAAGGTGAGTCGTCTGCCCCCATACAAGCCGATATAGGTGTCACAGGCATGAGAAAAGCAATGCCTGAAGCGTATCTAACTCACCTGTTGGTCCTGTTATCTGCTAGTGGTGACTGATCACAGCATCTGCAATACACTAGGGGTTTTCAAGAGATACTGAATTTCCTATGTCTTATATCGATGATTTACGCAAAGATATCGTTTTTGATACCGAGTTATGCGGTTTTCCACTGAAGTTTCATACTACCTGGGGAACATTTTCACCACGTGAAATCGATGAAGGTACCTTGCTATTACTGGAGTACATGAAGATATCCGAAGTAGATAATTGTCTGGATATAGGTTGTGGCTACGGTCCCATTGGCATAAGCATGGCGAAACAGGCACCACACGGGCATACTTGGATGGTCGATCGGGATTTTACTGCGGTTGAGTACGCCAATAAGAATATACGGGTGAACAGGCTGGATAATGCTGAGGCTCTATTGAGTAATGGCTATAGCCATCTTCCCAAGCAGCAAAAATACAATGTAATAGCCTCTAATATCCCAGCCAAGGTGGGTAAGGAGATGCTGCATATATTGCTGACGGATACATATGAACGGCTGCAACCGGGTGGCACATTTTATGTGGTGACCATTAACGGATTACGTAAATTTATGTCGCGTAATTTCAAAGATTTTTTTGGTAATTATAAAAAGCTTAAACAGGGCGCGCATTATACGGTGGCTATGGCAACCAAAGAAGGTTAATTCAGCCTTATTAGAACACTGGCTGCTCTGATAATAAGGGTTGTAGCCATGCCATACAGATAAATACATTTAACTGGGAAAAATAATAATGAAGTTTATAAAGTCTCTGGGCCCTTTTCGCCTGTTTCTAATCATTAGCGCACTAGTGCTGATGCTGTGTGCGATATTTGCCACCACCTGGTTGGAATCGGAGTTAGAGGCAGATAAATTGTCACTTTACGTTGCCAGCGCCATGGTCCCGATTATTTTCTTCCTGCTATTGTTCGATATGTTAATGAATAGGGTTCAGATTGCCGATAAAAACGAGATGGAGAAGAATAACTATCGCTGCTTCATTCGTTTAGAGGCATTTGT
>JAOUJT010000148.1 GCA_029883105.1 Gammaproteobacteria bacterium | reverse complement strand
AATAGCAAGTAGTTCATATGCAGACAGGGCGTAGCCATTGGCTACGCCCGATTTTTGTCAGTCTGTAGGAACGTTGTTTTCTGCTTCATGGAACGGAAGCTAAAGAATTTTATCGAGACATGTTCACCGATATCATGCTGATGATTACGGTTAGGATGTGGCTCAAAGTGTCAATGCGCTAAGTAGATAATATGTCTGGCAAGTGGAGTAATCTGTGGATAAAGAATCAAACAGTGGTGTTGATAATGATCTCTATGCCAAGCATGAGAAAGTCTATCCTCGACAGGTACATGGTTTGTTTGCCAGTTTGCGAGTCACAGGGGTATTAAGTCTGTTAGGGCTTTATTACTTGTTGCCCTGGTTTAGCTGGGACGGTCGGCAGGCGGTATTGTTTGATCTGCCAGAACGTAAATTCTACATATTCGATTTGGTCTTTTGGCCGCAGGATTTTTTCTACCTGGCCATGTTGTTAATTATAGCAGCATTGGCATTGTTCTTTTTTACCGCCCTGGCGGGACGTCTGTGGTGTGGTTTTGCCTGTCCACAAACGGTGTGGACCGAGGTGTTTTTATGGATAGAGCGCAAGGTCGAGGGTGGTCGCAATAAGCAGATGAAACTGGCCAAGGGAGAGTGGACGGCAGAGAGAGTCATTAAGAGCGGTAGTAAACATATTCTATGGTTGTTGTTTTCACTGTTTACCGGATACACCTTTGTCGGTTGGTTTACCCCCATCGATGAGTTAAGTGTCAGTCTGTTTCATTTTACCGCCGGACCGTGGGAGACTTTTTGGGTTCTGTTCTATGGTTTTGCTACCTATTTTAATGCCGGATGGATGCGTGAACAGGTGTGTATCTACATGTGTCCTTATGCACGTTTTCAGAGTGCCATGTTCGACAAGGATACGCTGGTTATCTCCTACGATGTTGCGCGTGGTGAACCTCGTGGTGCACGTAAAAAAGGCAGCGATCCAGAGCAGCAGGGACTGGGCTCTTGTATAGATTGCAGCCTGTGCGTACAGGTCTGTCCTACCGGTATCGATATCCGTGAAGGGCTGCAATATCAGTGCATAGGCTGTGCCGCCTGCGTGGATGTCTGCAACGAGGTGATGGACAAGATGGGATATGCTCGAGGCCTGGTGCGTTACACCACAGAAAATGTCATAGAAGGGAAGCCGTTGAATGTATTTCGGCCCCGTATTCTGATCTATGCTGCGTTGCTTGTGCTTATAACCACAGGGCTGTTTTATGCCATCAGTCAGCGCATCCCGCTGGAACTGGACATCATCCGTGATCGCAATAGCCTTTATCGCACCACTGAGGATGGACAGGTAGAAAATATCTATACCCTTAAGTTGGTGAACATGGACGAACGGCCACATACCTACCGTCTGTGGATCTCAGGTCTGCCAGAGGCAGAGTTGCTGACTCGCCAACATGAGGTCGCGGTGGATGCCGGAGCTGTACTGGAATTGCCGGTACGTGTTCGTATCGACCCGTATGAGTTGAAGAAGATTAGTCAGGAGATTCAGTTCCATTTACAGGCACTGGATCAAAGCGATCTAACGATAACGCAAAGTGGCCGTTTTGTCGGTCCGTTGCATTAGGAGTGGTAATGAATGAAGTAGATGATCGACCCTGGTATAGACAGTTCTGGCCCTGGTTTCTGATCTCACTGCCGTTGTCTGCGGTGTTGGCGGGAACCGCGACCATCATCATCGCCAACGTGACCTTTGACGGTCTGGTGGTGGATGACTATTACAAGCAGGGTAAGGCCATCAACCAGGAAAAAGGGCGGGATCGTATGGCTACGCACCTGGGACTGAGTGCGGTGGTGAATATAGATCTGAAGGCTGGCGAGATAAGATTGAGGTTGGACAGCAAGGTTGATATTCCGTCTCAGGCCTTGCGATTGAGTTTGATACACCCAACCCGGGCCGGAGGGGATATCGACGTAGTACTGGAGGCCATTAGTCCGGGGCTTTATCAGGCCAGCATCGCTTCGGTGAAGGTGGCCAATTGGAATCTGTTACTGGTGCCTGAGGCTGGGCAGTGGCGACTTAGAGGTCGTTTTCCCGGAGGAGAGCAGGCACAGGTTCACATGCAGAGCGAAAGCTGAATGGGCTGCTATGATTAACCAGACAGAAATTATAACAATTAAGTATTAAATGAGCAGGGAGGTATTTATGGGGCAGCTACCACGTACACAAAAGATCATTGCCATATTGTGGCCGTCATTTTTGACCGCAGGCGCCGCGACGATACTGTTTTTTACGGCGTTTAATCCTACCGAGTTTTTGATCACTACACGCTTTGCTGAAGTGAGTCGTATGGGTGCCTATACTATCGGATTTTTCCTTTTTTGGCTGTTGACTGCGGGTTCCTGTTTGCTGACCTGTTATTTTCAGAGACCATGTGAAACATAATAAGTAATTGATCATGAAGAGAAGATGGTGAGAATCTTTTCTCGTGCATGGTCTCATTGTCGCAGTCGGGTTGACTTATGGATCGGTACTGATAGGCTAGGGCGCTTGTTTTTTCGCCAGAACCGTCCGAGAGGAGTCGCGGCCTATGGATCAGCAGAAAGTTCAGGATTGCGTTGAGGCCTTGTGCCATAGCGGCTGTGAGATGGTGCGTGCGACCATTAGTGCTATGGAAGAGGGGCAGAGTATTGCCCAGACCGAGGGCCTGGAAAAGGATGAGGCACATCTTGTGCTGAATGAGCTGAGAGCGATTATGTCTGTCTACGACAGTCGCGATACCCTTTAGCTTTGCGGTATCTTGCCTGCATCACCTCAAAAGCGCTATTCGAAACCCGCTAGAGAAACTCTGACCAGTCTTTCGAGTCCTTACCGAAGACAAAAAATTGCGGATTTAATAGAGAGTCCTTGGTGTTATACCGGAGTGGCTGCATCTGTAGATCGGTGATCTGTCCCCCCGCTTCTTCGACGATGCACTGTGCCGCTGCGGTATCCCATTCTGAGGTGGGCCCAAGGCGCGGGTAGAGATCCGCCCCGCCTTCTGCCACCAGGCAGGATTTCAGAGAACTTCCTCGTAGTATCAATTCATGATCTTCATCCAATCGGGCGATGAATGACTGTATCTGTGGGGTGGTGTACGAGCGGCTGCTGGCAATGGTGAAGTGGTTCATATTCAGTTCGCGACAGGAGATGGCTTCCAGCCCTTTACCGTGGATTCGGCGGTAGGCACCATTGCCATGGCAGGCAAAATAGACCACATCGTCTACAGGAGCATAGATGACGCCCATAATCGCCTGGTGGTGATGAATGAGAGCGATATTAACGGTAAATTCACCATTGCCCTGGATAAACTCCATGGTGCCGTCCAGCGGATCCACCAGCCAGTAGGTGTCCCAGCTCTGGCGCAACTCAAATGGGGGAATCTCTGATTCCTCGGAAATAATCGGGATATCGGGGGTAAGAATGCGCAGGTGTTCGACTACCACACCGTTGGCTGCTAGGTCCGCCTCGGTCAATGGGGTGGTATCCGGCTTTTCCATCACCTCCAGGTGCTTATCTCCATGGTAGTAGTGCAGGATCTCCTCGCCGGTCTCACGGGCGATCATAATCACCTGTGGTAACCACTCCTGTAACGGAAATTGGTGACTATCAGCGCTCATGCAGTAACTTCTCTCTGGTCATAAACAGGGCGGCAATGCTGCGAGCCTCGGTACAGTCCTCGCAGGCCAACAGCGTGTTCAATTCACTCAAACGCCAGGGAACCACTTCCAGCTCCTCCGGCTCATCCCCTTGTAGTCTCTCCTCATACAGCTCCTGTGCCAATACCACTTGGGTGGTATGTCCCAGGTATCCGGGGGCCAGAGTAAAGGCCGTCAGGTGTTGCAGGTGACGCGCGCCATACCCGGTCTCTTCCATCAGTTCCCGGTTAGCGGCATACAAGGGGTCTTCACCAGCTTCAATCCTGCCCTTGGGTAGGGTCAGTTCATAACGGTGTACCCCTGCTGAATATTCGCGTATCAACAGAAAGGTATCGTCGTCCAGCATCGGTACAACCAGTACTGCACCACCTTCGGAGCTGCTTTTTAGGCGTTCATATTCCACCTCTACGCCATTACTAAATTGTAGCTGCATGGCTTCGATATGGAATAACCGTGTCTGTGCAAGCGTTTTGGTACTGAGGATTTTAGGTGTTTTGGGCATACAGGAATCATGCCTTTATTCTACGTGCATGAAAACCCTTAATAAAACTTAGGCTGATTAGACTTGGGCAGGGTGCAATCCTATTGTGCTGTATGAGTGAAAATACGCAGCCATTCCCTCTATCTTGCCTGCGTCTGTACTAATCGGCCGTTTTGTGTGTTCGTAAAAAAGACTGTTCCATCTCATCTAAATTGGACTCACAACTCCTCCCTCTTAAAATATAGGCACATAACACCGAGTATTTTTATAATCCTGTCCAAACAGATATAAAGCTAATCTGCAACAGCGTCATCGTCACCTCAGTGAGTTGTCGGGCGTAAGAGATTAACCATATCTCTGACCGCTTTTATTTTGTTGATCAGAAATTATTCCCGCGACACATGTAACGGGTTAGTTGTGGTTGCTGATGACGAACGAAGAAAGCGTGAAACCCAACATGCTGTGCGATGGGGAAATTGAATGTTGTTGTCACTTTCAAATGAAATTAAAATAATTTATCAAAGATATAAGAGATATTCGCGGCTGCAGTGCGATATAGAAATTCCATTTTATGATAGTGGACGCCTAGGTAAGCCTGCGTGTTAAGCTAGGTAATAAATTTTCTTTGCTGGTATGACAATGATCACTCTTCCCTGGCATGAGATAGACAGCGTATTCCTGGATATGGATGGTACTCTGTTGGATCTCCACTTCGATAACTACTTCTGGCAACAGCATTTACCTGTACGGTATGCAGAGCTGTATAACATCAGTCATGAGGAAGCCAGCGCGCATTTGGTGCCGCGCTTTAAGGCCGCTGAGGGCACCCTGGAGTGGTATAGCATCCAGCATTGGGAAAATGAACTGGAGGTGGATCTGGTGGCCTTGAAGCATGAGGTAGCTCACCTGATAAAGGTCTTCCCCTATGTGCCGGAGTTTTTAGACAGGCTGCGCATGCACGGCAAGCGCGTGGTGCTGGTGACCAATGCGCATGCCAAGAGTTTGAACCTGAAGATGGAACGAACTCTGTTGGGTGGCCACTTTGATCAGATCCACTCTTCGCACGATTTTCATGCTCCGAAGGAGGCACAACTTTTTTGGCAACGACTCCAGGAGGTTGAACCCTTTGATCCTCAGCGCACCTTGATGATCGATGACACCCTGAGTGTTTTGCGTTCGGCACAAACCTATGGCATTAAACATCTGCTAGCGGTACATCAGCCGGATACCAAAGCCAGTCCCAGAGACACGGAAGAGTTTTTAGCGGTACAGAGCTTTCGAGATATCAGTCCCGAGTTTCCCCAAATCGTTGATCCCACTTCTTGAAACGCTTGCGACAATAGTTGTCTAGGCTTTCGTGGTCTTCAAAAAACAGATCATACTCATCACGCACATCGATATCGTATTCGCACCAGTCGTTGGAGTGATCGCGGCAGATCTGCGGGCGTATTTCGTAGATGCCACAGGCTCCGGTGGGTAACAGGTGACTACAGCGACTCATGATGCGCAGAAACCAGCCTTCAGGATCCTTAAAGGCCTGTACCCCTTCGTGTGATACCTGCCATAACAGATAGTCGAAGTCTTCTTTTGAACGCGGGGTATCAAACGGCTGGGTAATGTAGGTACAACACTTGGCCCCCACGCAGTGCTGACACTTATTCTCACGCGTGACTTCTGTTTTACTCATGTGGTGGACTTTGGTTTACTGCCACTATGTTGTCTGTGAGGGCGGGATTGGCCATCACGATTGCCTGAACCGTGTTTGCGTTGTCCGCCATGGGGTTTGGGGCGCTCACGTTTTACGGGTGGTTTTGGCGTAAGCAAGAGAGCATCGGTGATATCTGCACGCGGGATCTTATGCTGGATATACGCCTCTATGTCCATTAGAGACATGGCGTAATCTTCACAGGCAAAACTTATCGCTTCGCCACTGGCCCCCGCGCGTGCGGTTCGGCCTATACGATGCACATAGTCTTCGGCTTCCT
The DNA here is from genome assembly GCA_029883105.1 of Gammaproteobacteria bacterium. Taxonomy (GTDB): domain Bacteria; phylum Pseudomonadota; class Gammaproteobacteria; order Thiohalospirales; family Thiohalospiraceae; genus JABURT01. Next base: position 994 of record JAOUJT010000148.1, on the reverse strand, counting down.
GGGGCAGATCATAATTGAAGACGTGGGTGACAGCATCGATGTGCAGGCCGCGAGAGGCCACGTCTGTCGCTACGAGGATGTTTAGTTCGCCATCCTGGAAGCGTTTTAACAGGCTCATACGTTTGTTCTGCGGTACGTCGCCGGAGAGTATGGCGTTGGGATAGTCATTGCCTTCCAGATAGGCACTGACCTTCTCCGCGACGTGCTTGGTATTGATGAAGATGATACTGCGTGGGGGTTGTAGTTTTTCCAGCAGACCCAAAAGCAGAGGGATCTTTTCATCACTGGCAGGGTAGTAAACCTCTTCGGTGATCTTGTCGGCGGTGATCTGATCCGATTCGATCTTCACCAGTTCTGGGCTATTCATGTGCTCGTAGGCCAGTTCGGTCACCCGATAGGACAGGGTGGCGGAGAAGAGCAGGTTGAGACGCTGATCCGGTGGTGGCAGACGGTGCAACAGGTAACGAATGTCCTTGATAAAACCGAGATCGAACATGCGGTCGGCCTCATCCAGTACCAGGGCCTGACATTTACGCAGATCGTAAACATGTTGTTTGAAATAATCGATGAGGCGACCTGGGGTACCGATGAGCAGATCGACCCCGGCTTGTATGTCATTACGTTGTTGCTCATAGCCACTGCCACCGAAGGCAACGACGGACTTAAGACCGGTTTTTGCACCAATGGCGAGGGCATCCTTGTGGATTTGGATGGCCAATTCACGGGTCGGGGCAATAATTAAGGCTTTGGGTTGGTTCGGTTTACACTCTTTTGGAGGATTTTTTAGTAGCTTGGTAAAGGTGGCGATAAGGAAGGCTGCGGTCTTTCCGGTTCCCGTTTGCGCCTGTCCGGCGATATCCCTACCAGCGAGGCTAAGAGGTAGTGTTTGCGCCTGTATAGGGGTGCAGTGACTGAGGCCCATTGCATCTAAACCCTGTAACAATTCGGCGGGTAATGAGAGCGATTTAAAGTCTATATCTGTGGTTATAGTGTC
>JAOUJT010000147.1 GCA_029883105.1 Gammaproteobacteria bacterium | reverse complement strand
TCGGCCATTGGTGGTACTGATTCTGGAGGAACTGGGTATAACACTGGGTCTCTTGTTGGCCAAGAACCGTGTTTTGCGCAAAATTGCCCAGGGCATCGGTCGTAGTATCACAATAATCATAGGTGGGGTCGTATACACCATTAGCATCTGTGAACCATTGGTCATTAAATGTGCTGTTGTAAACCAGACTAGTATCAGTAGTAGCCAGTGCATTCTTGATATCCACCAGACTACCGGAGGCAGTGGCATCACCTGTAGCGGGATCGACGTTCACCACGTAGGCACCAGCGGTAACCAGCGCATCATGTACCCCGATGAAATTACCTACCGCGCTGGTGCTGGTAGAGCCGGTCTGGCCGGTAACGGATACGTTATGTGCCGTCAGTGCGGTCTGTGACATGGCTTCGGTAGAACCACAACCATCAAAGGTGGTCTTGTCGGGCCAAACGCCCATGGCGTTTACCGCTGTGCCATCCTGAGTACCGGAGACGACGTTGAGGTAAAGCGGCATGCCGCCAGCTGCACCATTCCAGTGCATGGTCTCTATGCCAGTAGCTTGATCCCACTGATAATCAATATTAAAAGATTGCTGACAAGGGGATAGTGCATCGTATTGCGCTTGGCTCAGTGGATCACCAACAGCAACGCCCACTGGAGCGGGATCATCACAGCCCATCTTCCAGCTGCCTGAAATCTGGCTGGCGATAGTCGACGGGTCGGTGGTCGGTGTGGTGGTATCCAGTACCGCGGTGGTGATCGCTGCGGTGGAGGTGCCGGTGACCGGGTCATAGTTGATGGTAACCTCGTGCGTACCACCACTCAGGGCTGCACCGCTGCTGCTGGAGTTCAGGCTGGTGGAGTCGGTGACGTTAAAGGTGACGGTAGAAACCGGTTTGTTGGCAGGATCATTGAGGAAACAACCGATAGGCAGGCCGGCGGCATCGGTGAGGGTAACGGAATAGCCGTAGCTGCCATCGGCATTCTCTGTCAGCTCACCTGTACCGGATAGCGGTGGATCGGTGAAGGTAACACAGTAGAGCTTAAATCCGGTCAGGTCGCCGGTTGCCGTTGGGCCGTAGGCATTGGTGGGTAGCTTCTTGATCCCACCATCTGTTGAGGCTGCGGTGCTCGTGCTGCCGGTATTGATGACACCGGACAGGGTGACGTTGCTCGATGTAACGCCACCGCCTGTTGTGGGTGTATCTCCACCACAAGCAACCAGGATGCTGGCGGCCATGGCTATGGCCAGCGTTGGAATGTGTTTTTTCATGTTATATCTCCGTTATATTCCTTGAACTCAGTAGTGTGTGTCGGCCAGGTGGACAGATTTCTGCACTCTATCTACCTGTGTGCGTATGCATCCATGGGGGTGCTGGTGTCAGCTTATCTATGTCACTCATGGCCGCGGTGGCAAGGGTCGTGGCCGAGTCATTATTGTATTTGTAGCTTGGGACCAAGATACCACTGGAAGTAGGGGGCTGCATAGGACGGCTAATCCCCTCGTCAGGGGGAAAAGCGTTGGCTATGAGCCATAGGCTCGGATACGGTGTGCGTCATGCTTGGCGGCAGGAAATGCTGTGACATCCGCACTGTGTTTCGGCCACTAAACTGATAAAATGCTGCGCATATGAATCAACAAATATCCGCTTCGCTTACCCAAGGTCTCAATCCGCGCCAGAAAGAGGCGGTCAAATACATCGACGGCCCGCTACTGGTGCTGGCGGGGGCCGGCTCCGGCAAGACCCGCGTAATCACCACCAAGATCGCCTACCTGGTGAAGGAGTGCGGCATCCAGGCGCGCAATATCGCCGCGGTGACCTTTACCAATAAGGCCGCGCGCGAGATGAAGGAGCGTGTGTCGCAGCTGATCAATGGTAAGGATGCCAAGGGTCTGCGGGTCTCTACCTTCCATACCCTTGGTCTGAACATCATCCGCAGTGAGCTGGATGCGCTGGGATATAAACCGGGCTTTAGCATCTTTGACTCGGTGGATTCGGTGGCGCTGATCAAGGAGTTGCTACGTAACGACTTTGGCGGTGGTATCGAGCTGGCGGAGACCTTCCAACATCGCATCTCCAGCTGGAAGAACGATCTTATCAGCCCCGAGCAGGCACTGGAGACCGCTGGTGAGGAGCCGGCGGATCGCATGGCGGTGCAGATCTACGCCCAGTACACCCGCCATCTGAAAACCTATAATGCGGTGGATTTTGATGATCTGATCCTGCTGCCGGTGCTGCTGTTCCGCGCCCATCCTGAGGTGCTGGAGAAGTGGCAGAATCGCATACGTTACCTATTGGTGGACGAGTATCAGGACACCAACGCCAGCCAGTATGAGTTGGTGAAGTCACTGGTGGGCAGCCGCGGCATGCTCACGGTGGTGGGTGACGACGACCAGTCCATCTACGCCTGGCGCGGGGCCAATCCGGAAAATCTGGCGCTGTTGAGTGATGATTACCCCAATCTCAAGGTGATCAAGCTGGAGCAGAATTACCGCTCCATGGGCCGTATCCTTAAGGCGGCCAATACCCTGATTGCCAACAATCCCCATGTGTTCGAAAAGAAGCTATGGAGTGAGATGGGCATGGGCGATCCCATCAAGGTGATCGAGGTGCGTCACGAAGAGCACGAGGCGGCCCGGGTCGCCACTGACATCAACGCCCACCGTTTTCGTCTCAGCAGCCATTACCGTGACTATGCCATCCTCTATCGTGGTAACCATCAGGCGCGGTTGTTTGAAAAGATCCTGCGTGAGCAGAATATCCCCTATATCCTCAGCGGCGGCACCTCGTTCTTCTCCTACATGGAGGTGAAGGATGTGATGGCCTACCTGCGACTGTTGGTGAATCAGGATGACGACAACGCCTTCCTGCGTGTGGTGAATACACCGCGCCGCGAGATCGGTACCTCGACCCTGGAGAAACTGACCCACTATTCCAGAGAACGCGGAAACTCCCTGTTTGCCTCCACCTTCGAGATGGGTCTGACCCTGCATCTGCCCATGCGAGCAGTGGAAAAGCTCAAGGAGTTCAGTGAGTGGATACAGGTGATCTCGCACCGCGCCCATGAGGAAGACCCGGTGAAGGTGGTACGCGAGATGCTGAGCCAGCTGGATTACCAGATCTGGCTGGTGGACACCTCGAAGACCGACAAGGAGGCGGAGCGTCGCTGGGAGAATGTGGAAGAGTTGCTGATCTGGATGGAGCGGGTGGAGAAGAAGGTGGCCGAGGAAGAGCCCCTGGCAGAGCGCTCCCTGGGCGATCTGGTGACCTATATGTCACTGATGGACATCCTTGAACGTCAGGAAGAGAAGGATGCCTCGCCCGATGCGGTCACCCTGATGACCCTGCACGCCTCCAAGGGGTTGGAGTTTCCCCATGTCTTTCTCATTGGTATGGAGGAGGAGATCTTGCCCCACCGTACCTCCATCGAAGAGGGCAATATCGAGGAGGAGCGCCGACTGGCCTATGTGGGCATCACCCGCGCCCAGCGTACTCTCACCATGACCTACGCGAAGAAACGTAAGAAGGGTGGCGAGATGGTGAAGGTGGAGCCCAGTCGTTTCCTCGAAGAGCTGCCACAGGATGATCTGGAGTGGGAAGGGGGCCGCAATGCCACCGAGTACACCCCGGAGGAGAAGCAGGAGCGCGGTAAGGATCACCTGGCCAATCTGCGCGGCATGCTGGATAAGAACAAGGAAGCCGCCAGTTAAATGGCAGGAAAGCGATAAATTGTGTCAGAAGTGTTAAATACAATCCCCTGCTAATTGTGATCTAGTTCACAAACAATTAACATTTACCCAGCGAATGAGAAAGGCAAACCGGGTGAAAGCCCGGGACGCAAAGCCGCCAATCTAAGGGGAAACCTAGGATAGTGGGGCTACCAAGTCGATCATGTCATGTTGGCTCCCCATCGAAACATATCCCCTTGGCCCACTCATTTATCTGCATAAATTAACCTTAGGTAGGGTGGCACTGTGTCTGGCGATGAAGAGAGAATAAAAATATATACCACGGCTATGGATGTGTACGATCTGGATAGCACCATCTGTCTGGATTATAAGATTGGTCAGACCGCTTCCGGCAGAATGGTACGCCTGGTTTCTATAGATCCGGATGAACTGCTACCGCAGCAGAATGCCTATGTACAGAACCTGGAAGCTTCGTTTACGGAACACGACTGGAAGTGTGAACAGCAGTTTGGAAATGTCACCTCGTTTGAAACCGAGGAAGTGGCCTAGCTTTTGTCAGGCCACTGCGGCAACGTCTTTGTTTGTTGCGAGGGTTTCCGCAATCACAGCCTGTGCCTGTTGCGCAATATTCCGGCGATCACCATCAGCCTGAATCGGCGGCAGGAAGCGTAACCTCACATGAATGGTATGTTTGCCTGCCTGTTTTAACAGATGGCTGAGAAAGTGATCGTCATCCACATAGGCGGCATCCTCTTGCAGATACTCAATGGCCACCGGTTGCACCGCTACACCGGCCTGTGCCGCGGTAACAAACAGCCCACTCTTAAACGGCTGTACACCTTGGGCAGTGGTGGTGCCTTCGGGAAACAGACACACAGAGCGACCTTGCTTTAATCGTCGACCCACATCCGCTACGGCATGCTTCAAACCACTAAGGCTATGGCGCTTGATAAACAGGGTGCCACTACTGGCGGCCAGCAGGCCGACGATGGGCCAGTGTTTGATCTCTGCTTTGGATAAAAAGCTGTACGGGTAGTGACTGGAAAGCACAATGATGTCCAGCCAGGAGATATGGTTGCAGACCATTAACACGGTTTTTTCCGATACCTCACCCTCCACCTCTACCTCAACACCAAGGATGACACACAGGCGCGACATCCATTGCTGGATCGCCTGTTTGCCCGCGTCATTCAGTGACCAGTGGCGTCCATGGCGTATAAACTGGCCCAGCATCATGCCGAAACAGCGAACGATGTGCAGTGAAATGCGGCTTAAGGTCCAGACCGTATTCAAAAATCTCATACTTACCCATGTGTAAAGTTAAAATGCCGTGAGTAACCTGCGTTCAGGTTTTTAGTCTCTACTAATATGCGCGAGTCTGCAACAGCGTCTATTTTATTGAGATCGTATTTGATGGTAAGCCGTTTAATGTTTACGTGCCGCCTCTTCCATCTGCTCAATACTGGTATGACGTACGTCCTTGCCACGCACCAGATAGATCACATATTCACAGATGTTGGTGGCATGGTCACCGATGCGTTCCAGTGCGCGCGCCGCCCACATCACATCCAGTGAGCGAGTTATGGAACGCGGATCTTCCATCATATAAGTGATCAGCTGACGGGTAATGCCGTTGTACTGTTCGTCCACCTTGCTATCCATCTTCGCTACCGCCAGTGCCTGCTCTACATCCAGACGCGCAAAGGCATCCAGTGCATCATGGATCATGGTGTGTACATGTTCACCCAGGGCGTTAATGGCGTTGAAGTGCTGTTTGTTGCCCTCCATGCCTGCCAGGTGTACCGCCAGATGGCCGATCTTTTCTGCCTCATCACCGATGCGTTCCAGATCGGTAATGGTTTTGATGATGGCAACCACCAGACGCAGGTCGCCGGCGGTGGGTTGGCGACGGGCGAGGATCTGACTGCACTCCTCGTCGATGGTGACCTCCAGTGCATTGACCTTATAGTCATTAAGGATGGCGGTCTCACCTAACTCCGAATCACCTTCTACCAGGGCACGAACCGCATCCAGGGTCTGTTGCTCTACCAGCCCACCCATGGTGAGTACCTTGCTACGGATCTCTTCCAGCTCGGCATTAAACTGCGCTGAGATGTGATGGCCTATGTCCTTGCTACGCATATTCTGCTCCTCTGTGCGGATCAGGTTCGAATTGGCTCGAATCTGGTTCTAACCGTAACGGCCGGTAATGTAATCTTCGGTCTGTTTCGTTTTCGGATTGGTAAAGATGGTATTGGTGTCGGAAAACTCGATCAACTCACCCATGTACAAAAATGCGGTGTAGTCGGAGACACGAGCCGCCTGTTGCATGTTATGGGTAACGATAACAATGGTGTACTTGTCTTTCAGTTCGTAGATCAACTCTTCCAACTTGAGGGTAGAGATGGGGTCCAGTGCCGAGGCGGGTTCATCCAGTAGCAATACCTCAGGTTCGATAGCAATGGCACGGGCGATCACCAGACGTTGTTGCTGACCACCGGAGAGGCCCAGGGCATTGTCGTGCAGACGGTCCTTGACCTCATCCCACAGCGCCGCGCCATGGAGGGATTTTTCTACCACCTCATCGAGTGTGCGGCGGTTGTTGATGCCTTGTATGCGCAGGCCGTAGGCAACGTTTTCGTAAATGGATTTAGGAAAGGGGTTGGGGCGTTGGAATACCATGCCCACACGGCGACGCAGATCCACCACATTCACCGACTTGTCGAAGATATTCTGTTCGTCCAGCTGGATCTCACCCTTGATGCTGACGTTGTCGATAAGATCGTTCATGCGATTGATAGAACGCAACAGGGTGGACTTACCGCAACCGGAGGGACCGATAAAGGCGGTCACCTTGTTGCGTGGTATCTCCAGGTTGACGTTCTTAAGCGCCTGCTTGTCGCCGTAATAAAGATTGAAATTATTGATGCGCAGGGTGATCTCTTCATCCTTAAATGACAAGCGACGACGACCGGCATGCAAGGTATCCATGTCCAGTCCGGTGGTGATGTGATTCGTTTTACTCATAGCACTATTCCTATGATTCCAGGGCGCGATACTTTTCGCGTAAACGGTTACGTATATGGATGGCCAGCAGGTTCAATACCACGATCACAACCACCAGCAGGAAGGCGGTGGCAAAGACCAGTGGGCGTGCGGCCTCAACGTTGGGGCTCTGGAAACCGACATCGTAGATGTGGAAACCCAGATGCATAAATTTGCGTTCCAGATGCAGGAAGGGGGCATTGCCATCCAGCGGCAACGACGGTGCCAGTTTGACGACGCCCACGAGCATCAGTGGTGCCACCTCACCGGCGGCGCGCGCCACAGCCAGAATCAGGCCGGTCATCATCGCCGGGCTTGCGGTGGGCAGGATGATGCGCCAGATGGTCTCCAGCTTGGTAGCACCCAGTGACAGGCTGCCCTCGCGCAGGGAGCGGGGCACCCGCGACAACCCCTCTTC
>JAOUJT010000146.1 GCA_029883105.1 Gammaproteobacteria bacterium | reverse complement strand
GATGAGACAACCATCATGCCCATCTCCGTGGATGAGACGGTCTGTGGCGATAGTGACGATATACTGCAACTCTGACACAAGGAAACGTGATGTCACAAATGCTTAAAAATATCTGGCTGCTATCGGGCATGCAGGCCTTGATGATGTCGGGCAATACCCTGATGATCACCACGTCTGCTCTGGTGGGTTTTAGTCTCGCCAGCGATAAATCCTTAGCAACCCTGCCTCTCGCCTTACAGTTTTTTGCCACCATGCTGGTGACCATACCAGCATCCTTTGTGATGAAACATCACGGCCGACGTGTTGGCTTTTTCCTCGGTACCCTGTTGGGTATTGCCGGTGCCGTGCTGTTAAGCGTAGCTATCTACCAGCACAGTTTTTGGCTGTTTGCTGTTGGTGCCGCACTGATTGGTATGTTTAATGGCTTCGGTGTTTATTATCGTTTTGCCGCAGTAGATGTAGCCAGCGAGGACTATAAGAGTCGCGCGATCTCTTATGTGATGGCAGGCGGGGTGATCGCCGCCCTGGTAGGACCAAACCTGGCCAACTGGACCCGGGAATGGTCTGCCCTGCCGTTCGCCGGCAGTTATCTGGCTCTGTCCGGGATCTACCTGTTGTCCATGCTGGCTTTGCCCTTACTACAGGTGCCTCGCCAGTCGGAGACGGAACAGGTAGAGAAGGGGCGACCACTGGGCGTTATTATCCGGCAACCGGTCTTCATCGTCGCCTTGTTTGGGGCCATGCTTGGTTACGGGGTGATGTCTCTGGTGATGACGGCGACACCACTGGCGATGAAGCATTCGCAACTCAACTTTAGTGATACCGCCATGGTGATCCAGTGGCATGTGCTGGGCATGTTTGCACCCTCATTTTTTACCGGTCATTTGATCCGATACTTCGGAGTGTTACGTATCATGTTGACGGGGGTGATACTGTACGCGGTCACGGTAGCGACCAATCTTAGTGGCACGGGTCTGTGGGATTACTGGTTGGCTCTATTGTTCCTGGGTGTCGGTTGGAATTTTCTTTTTGTCGGCGGCACTACCCTGTTGACCGAGAGTTACCGACCCGAAGAGAAGGCCAAGGTACAGGCGCTGAACGATTTTCTGATCTTTACCACCGTCACGATTGCCTCGATCTCAGCCGGAGTATTGCAGTATTACTTCGGCTGGCAGGTAGTGAATATGCTGGTGATTCCGCTGTTGATTATCATCTCTACCTCCATTGTCTGGTTGATGATTAGGCGGATGAAAGATAGAAGATAGTTAGCAGTTAGCAGTTAGCAGCTAACAGTTTAAAGAAGGTAAGCCAGGCTTGCCTGAAAACTGAAAACTGAAAACTGAAAACTGAAAACTGAAAACTGAAAACTGAAAACTGAAAACTGAAAACTGAAAACTGAAAACTGAAAACTGAAAAGTTTATTTAGGTACGCCCAAGCCTACCTCCAGTTGCTCGAACCAGTCGAGGAACTTGGTAATATTCTCACCCTTAAAGATGCGACCATGTTGTGGACACAGCATCTCGATGTCCATCTTCCGCACCCGTGCGATCCAGTCGTTCTTGGCCCGGTTAGAAGGCATCCAGCGTTGATGGAACAGTTTCATTTTTGGGATGTGTTCGTCAAAGTCCTCCACATACATATCTGCTTCGGGTGATTCCAGTGCCGCTCCCACATCTCCACACATCATGATTTTTGATTTGGGATCATAGACGTGGAAATTGCCGGATGAATGCAGATAGTGGGCAGGGATAAACTGTAGCTCTACACCATCCAGATCCAGGCTATTGCCTTCATCGGGGATGGAGACATATTCGATGTTATCCATGCCGAAATGACGAATAAAGCCTTCCCACAACCAGGGCGAGTGCAAGCGTGCCTTGGGCAGGGTTTGGTCCCACAGGCCCAGGGAAGAGATGATGTCCGGGTCCTGATGGGAGGCAAATAGATCGGTAATGTTCTCAATCTTGGTGTGATGCAGGATGGAGCCGAGCATAGGGGCAAAGATCTCGATGCCGCCGGGGTCCATTAACAACACGCGCTTACCGTGGATAACCATGTATTGATTGGTGTCGATAATCTTTTCAGGTTTTTCCGGGTCACGCGCAAATGCAAACCATTGGTGGCCTTCGTCATACAGTTGTATTGTCTTCATCGTTCGGTCTCAAACTCCGTATCCTGAATGGTGAGTTGGTGAATGCGATCCATACCTTCTTTCACCGTATTTTGTATCTCTCGCGCGGCACGTTCCAAGTCATCGGCCACTACCGATAGGCTGTTGCGATACTCTCCAGCACGTGAGGCTTCAATGCGACATACCGAGGCCACGGCCAGTGCTGCACGCATATCCATATCCAGATCCTGCATAAAATCATTCAGGCGGAATAGTTGCTGGTGCAGGCGTTGGGTTTGTTCCTGTAGTTGCAACAAACACTTGTCTATGGTCTGGTCGAAGGTGTGGCGATAGCGTGCATCTTTACCAATACGATCTACCTGGTGGAAACGGGTATAGGCATCGCGGGTGCGCAGATAGTTGGCAGACAGACGGGTCAGACTTATGGACTCGTGTTCCACCTTTTCGGTACTTTTTATCGTCGTATGGGCAATCTCATCGATAAAGCGGGTGAGAGGCTGGAAGCTACGAGCCTGCTCTCCCGCCTGGGCGGAGATAATCATGGCGTTCTTGGCCGCGATGGAGACACTCCAGGCGATATACATCACCTTGTGCAGGTCTGCGGCAATGGTGGCGACGCCGATTACGGTATTGTTCTGTCCTCGTGTCGTCTGGGACATGCTAGGTATTTCCTTTCTAAGATTATGGTCAATGTACACCCTGCGTATGAAATAGCAAGCCTATCCGATTGATGTAAATAGACATTTAACATTCTTGACCAATATTGTTCAGACTGCTCAACTATTCTTGAGTCGTTATTTTAGTTTGCCCAAGTTTTCTGCAAAGGCGGAGAAGATACTATTCAGCAGCTCCCCTTCCGAGGGTGCTTGCGGATAGGGATAAGCGGAATCCATGCCACTGCTCAGTGCCGATATTCCACGAATGAGGTTGACCGCCGTGTTGTCATGCCCGTAGCTGCGGCTGCTATTGCGTGACAGATGGATACTGCCGCCCCAAACACGTTTACCGCTACGCAGATCAAACAGATAGAGCCTGGCATATACGGTTCGTGTACTTTTGCTGGTGGTGGATGCGGGACGTAATACTTTGCCGTTACGGTCTATGCTCTCCAGCTGGTTGCTGCGTTCATTCTTTACCGTATTACTATCGATTTGGGTGAGGGCTACATAACGGGTGTTAAGCTTGTTTTTCAAACGATTGATGTTGATCGCTGACAAGGTCCCGCGACGAGAAAATTCTTCCACGATCAGAGCATGGTCTTCACGCCTGATAGCATGGAGAAGTTCATTTTCGGAGACAATGGCTATGCCCTTTAAATCATCCTCTAGTGCCTGCCTCAACAGCTCTGAATAGGTATCCTGGTGGCCCTGATTCAGTACCCCGGATTTTGCACCGAGGCCTGCAATGCTAATACCGCCTTGCTGCAAACTCTCCAGGGTCAGGCTCTTATCATGCACCAGACCATCTATGCCGGGTGTACACGCAGTAATGAGGCTAGTGGCCACTATCAGTAAAACACGCTTAAACATGTGAAACTCCTGACACTTACGAAGGATTTAGCTGAGTATACCAATAGATGCAGCCAGATCGGTTAACGGCTTTGTCCTTACATTGATAGGCATCCGGCCTTGTACGCAATGGATTTCACTGCTAGATCAGTTTTATCAGGCTTTTCATTATAGGGGGATGGCCATGAAGAAAAAAAACGCTGCAGAGATAGGTTGCTGGTACCAAACCCCTGAGGGGGAACGCTTCAAGGTAGTGGCTGAGGATGATGACTCTATAGAGATTCAGTATGCAAATGGGGATGTGGCAGAGTTGGACCAAGATAGCTGGTGGGAGATGGGGCTGAGGGCGATTTCTACACCAGATGACGGGGCTGGGCCTTTTGATGAGTTGTCAGGGGAAGATTTTGGCGACACAGAAAGACCCTATCATCCAGAAGAACTGAATAATCCCGTGGATACGATTGAATCAGACAATGAGATCGACTGGGAAGATTGATACCATGGTATGGTGTCGTAAGTAGAATCTACCTTTGGAGGGGCTGAAGTTTGATGTATCGTTTTATCCTTGCTGTGATGGTACTGGCCGTAGGTTTGTACCCTGCCTTTGCGGCGGAAAACACAGGTGCCACACCGACCGAAGGTTTCAGCATGAGCGGTATGCAACGGGATACGGTAGTGAAAGAAACCGAAGCGATGACATTCAAGGGCATGCGTAGAGAGACCACCACGCGTGTATTAAAAGAAACCCCAAAAAAGAATAATTAATTATGCAGTGTTATCTCCTCCGAATCATGACCTTGTGTCTGTTAGCCACGCCATTTTCTTTACATGCCGCAGACTTTGAACTCAGCGTACCGATCAAACTGACACGTATGATGTCGTCCGTCGGCGAGGTGATGGTGAGTTGCCGTGTAACCAATGCGGATGAGGATATCATCGGTCAGGGGCAGGAAAAGCTGCGATTAAAAGCGCCTGATTATGACGGTAAAGTGGTGGTGAGCTTTAATGCGGATATGGGCAAGAATCCTCATGAGGCAACCTTATACCAGTGCACCATGCGTCTGCGCCAGGTCTCTGGGCGCGAGTATGTGATTCCCCAGAGTGAAACCGAAGAGCCGGATTGGCCTATCTGGGCTCGCGCCCGTGGTGATGCAGAGCTGTCTTATCAGATCAGTGGTAGTCTTGCGGGCGATGCCGCCGACGCACCTGCAGCGGCCGCGCCGAAAAAATAGTCTCACAAAGGTGACACTTATTTAGTCTTTTTTACTTTCCTTGTCGGCAACATTATCTGGTTTTTCCTTTTCCTCGTCGGTTTCATCCTCTTCCTTCTCGCCGTGGGTGTGGCGGATATGCGCCAATTCCACCAGCCGTTCTTCTACCAGATAATTGACAGTATCCTCGGGATATTTACCTTCCTCGTTACGGCTTCCTGCGGCTTTATCCAGCATCAGCTCTATGGCCTCGTTGATCTGCTCGATGGCATAGATATGGAACTGACCCTGCTGCACTGCCTCGACCACATCTTCACGTAGCATTAAATCCTGCACATTACTGCGCGGAATGATGACCCCCTGTTCACCGTCAAGTTTACGGCTGTGACAGATATCGAAGAAGCCTTCGATCTTGGCGTTTACCCCACCGATGGCCTGGATACGACCATGCTGGTTGATGGAACCGGTAATGGCCAGAGACTGTTTGACCGGCACGCCGGATAGCGCGGAGAGCAGACAGATCAACTCTGCTGCCGAGGCGCTGTCCCCATCGATCTCACCATAGGATTGTTCGAACACCAGCGTAGCGGCCAGAGAGAAGGGGACGTCGGGTGCATAATGGGCACCCAGATAACCGCTTAATACCATGACGCCCTTGGAGTGAATAGGGCCACTTAATTCCACTTCACGTTCGATGTTGATGATGTGGCCCTCTCCCAGACGGGCCGTGGCAGTAATGCGGCTGGGTTGGCCGAATTCAAAGTTGCCCATTTGCATAACGGTGAGTCCATTGACCTGGGCCCGGGCATGACCTGCTGTGTCTATCATAACGATACCGCGTTCAATGTATTCGTTACTGATGTGGTGAACGCGATCGACGCGTCGTATTTGTGCATCTATGGCCTGTTGTACATGCATACGTTGTATGATTTTGGCTTCTTCTTCCTGAGCCCAGTAATCGGCTTCGGCAATCAGATCCACCAATTCACCCATATGGGTGGAGAGTTTATGTGAGTCTTCCAGGTAACGTGAGCTGTGCTCAATTATTCGCGCTACCGCTTCATTATCCATGGGTCTCAACTGTTCTTTGTCCAGCATGCTGGCGATCAATTGAGCATAGAGCTGAATGTTTTCCTCATTACGATCGATGCGGGTCTCAAAATCTGCCGCGACCTTAAACAACTCGGCAAAATCGGCATCGTACTGGCAGAGCAGATAATAGAGCATGCGATCACCGAGCAGAACGATCTTCACCTCCAGCGGTACCGGTTCGGGTTCCAGTCCCTGAGTGCTGGACAGTCCCATTGCATGATATAGGGTCTCGATATTTATGTGTTTGCTTCGCAGTGCCCGTTTCAGGCCATCCCAGGCATAGGGTTGTTGTAATAGCTTGTTGGCATCAAGGATCAGATAACCACCATTAGCCCGGTGTAAGGCTCCGGGTTTAATCAGGGTGAAATCGGTAATCAGAGTGCCCAATTGTGAGCTGTATTCGATGCGACCCGTAAGATTTTCATAGGTAGGATGGTCTTCATAGATAACCGGTGCAGCGTGATTCTGTTGTTCGCTAAGGATATTGATTTGATAACGGCGCAAACCGGCCTGCTTTTGTTGCTGCAGACCTAGTATTCCCGCTGAGGAGGATTCATCACGAGAGAGAAAGTCTTCCACGTTATCGAGCACATCGGATTCCACGGCTTCCAGATAGTTTAAAACCTGCGGCAGGTTTTGATATGTCTGCCGTATGGGTTCCAGTAGTTGTGCCACCACAACGAGCGCGGTGTCACGTTCCAGTTGACGCAGTTGTTCTATCAGCTCCTTACGCCACTGTGGTAACTGGCGGAAGCTGGCAGCGAGCTTTTCCTGCAAACCATCTACCAGCTTTTCAATTCGTAGCTGTTCATCCTCGGGCAGTTTTTCGAAATCAGCAGGGCTTATAACCTCATCCCCAGCAAGGGGAGCAAAGGCAAAACCACCGGGGGTTCGAAACAGCTTAATGTGCTGCGCCTGAGCCTCATCTTGTAAGGCATCCAGAGCGCCGCTTTGTCTCTGTTTAAAGTTCTCTTCCAGTCCGCGTGCCTGATCCTGATAGTTGTCGCTTTCAAATGCTGCCGGCAGGGTGGTTAGTAGGTCTCTGACCAGTTGCTGCATATCGTTGCGGAATGTTGAGGCTTGACCACTGGGGAGGGCCAGGGCGACAGGTTGCTGAGGGTGGGAAAAGTTGTGTACGTAACACAGGTCTTCAGGTGTCTGCCCTTGTGCGGCTTTCTGCTCCAGATAGCGATGTATAATGCTGTGCTTACCGATGCCCA
>JAOUJT010000145.1 GCA_029883105.1 Gammaproteobacteria bacterium | reverse complement strand
ACCCAGATCGGATGAGATATACACACCACAGGGAAGAAGAACTCGCCAGCATTTAAAGAACGAGATCTTGCCAACGGCATCAAAAATATGATGATATTTTTTCTGGCCTTTGGTGAAATCCTCCCGGGTGTAATCGATGACATGGTCTGCCCCTATGGACCTCATCAATTCAACATTACGTGTACCACATACTGCGGTTATATTTACATCAAGGGTTTTTAACAGCTGCACAGCAGCCGAACCAATGCCACCGCTGGCACCATAGACCAATATGTCCTGGCCTGACTTTATGTCCACCCTTTTTAGAAATGTATGTGCGTAATGGGCTCCCTCACAGCTGGCAGCTGCCTGCTTATAGGAGACACCTTCGGGAATAGTGGTCGCATACTCTTCGGCAATGGTCAGGTACTCTGCCTGTGCACGGCTGCCAAGATCATTAAAACCAAAGACACGATCGCCAACCCTCAGGCTGTTGACATCCTTACCGATGGCCTCGACCTCACCGGAAAACTCGGTACCAGGTGTCTGCTTCTTCGGTTTGAACCAGCCAGTAATGGGGCGTGCAAAGAAGGGTATTGCCTTGGTGGTGGCATTATCTGTACGGTTCACTGTTGTAGCATGAACCTTGATCAAAACTTCATTATCTTCAGGTTGAGGTTTGTCTATTTCCTTAAGCTGCAAAACATCCGGCCTTCCATAATGTGTATAGATAACGGCTTTCATTGTCATCTCCTATCTGTCTCCATACTAATCACAACCTTACCCCGTGCATTGCCCTCGCCATAATAGCGAAATGCTTCGACAAACAGGGAAAAGGGAAAACACTTATCGACAATGGGTACAACCTTGCCGCTATCGATAAGTTGATTCATGACATCAAGCCCCTTATTAGCCTTGTGAAACACTGTTCGATACTTACGGCTACCGAATAAAGAAAGTAGTGGGCCTAACAACATGATTTGAATCATTGAGGACGACTTGCCTCCATGCATCACATAGATTCCGTTTGGTTTTAATATACGTTTGTAATCAAACAGCGAGTGGTGGGCCTGGGCATCAATGATCAGATTATACTGCTCGCCACTACGGGTAAAATCTTCCGCTGTATAATCGATCACCTTGTCAACACCCAGGGAACGCACAAAATCCATTTTTTCGGTACGACAGACACCGCTTATCTCTACATCGAATTGCCTGGCAATCTGTACCGCAAAGGACCCCGATCCACCTGAAGCGCCTATAATCAGAATCTGTTGCCCGGACTTGATGTGGCCCACATCGTATAATCCTTGTAGGGAGAGCAAGGCGGCCTGGGGAACGGCAGCCGCCTGCTCAAAGGAAATGCTTTTGGGTTTTATTGCCAGAGCATTTTCGGGCGCCGCGACATATTCAGCCAAACCACCCCAGCCACACGCCGAGAGATCGCCATAGACTTCATCACCAGGCTTGAGGTTCTTAACATGACTGCCAATAGCCTCAACCCGGCCGGCTATGTCGAAGCCCAGAGTCTTCAGGCGTTTGGGTCTGAACAGGCCAAACATCATGCGATTCACAAAAGGTCTTGCGTTAAATAATTCCCAATCCCAGGAATTAATTGATGTTGCATGAATTTTAATCAGTACCTCATTGTCTTTTGGTACTGGTTTTTCCACCTCGATAATACGAAGTTTGTCCAGATCTCCGTACTCTGTAAACGCTATCGTTTTCATTTGATTGCGGGCCTCATGTTTTTGTCGTGGGATGCCAATTCGCATCAACCTCATATATTTCTGTGCAGCGTTTACTTGAGTATTTCGACCTTAGTGTGATCCTTGATGCGGTATAATTTGGCTGGTCGCGAGGCACTTTTCCGTCGCATCTCTCCAGTCTCCTCGATCTGCTCCAGTGCCAGGGCCCACTTACGAAAATTCCGCTTATCCATCTCTTCCTGCAGGATACTTTCATAGACCCGCTGCAGCTCGGTAAGCGTGAAAGTCTCAGGCATGAACTGAAAGGCAATGGTTGAGTAATCCAGCTTAGCTAGCAAACGCTGTCTGGCCATGTTCAATATTTCCGGGTGGTCAAAGGCCAGAGGTGGCAGATCATCCAAAGCAAACCACTTTGCATCAACGGCATCGGTTGTCGCCTTAAGAACAATCTTGTCAGAGGGGACCAAGGCGTAATAGGCAACGGTGATGACACGTTCACGCGGGTCTCGCTCTACGGCTCCAAAGGTATACAGCTGTTCAAGAAAGACGCCGCTGATACCGGTCTCTTCCTGTAATTCACGGCGAGCCCCAGAATCCAGATCCTCATCCATGCGCACAAATCCACCGGGCAATGCCCATTGGCCCTTAAAGGGTTCCACCGCTCGTTTAATCAGCAATAGATTCAACTTCTCCTCACGTAGTGTGAAGATGACAATGTCCGTGGTGACGGAAGGATGTGGGTGTTTGTAGCTATACATAAGTAACCTATCAATGGCCTTTTAGAATGAATGAAGAAATGACCTTCGCCACCGCATTACCTATATGCCGGCGGGCGTAAGGTCTTATCCTATTATGCCGGATTAATATGGTCGATTTTTATTAACTGCCCTGTTTACAGCTGCAGCTTATTTCCATGCCACCCAAAAACAGCAATGGCATACCCCCTCCGGCCTTTTGCGAGAATTGATTAATCTCAGGATTGTTCTTGCATATTGTGTTGCATGCGTCAGCCGCTTCAAAGAACATCTGCTTCTCTTCTCCAGGGGAGCTGCAACCAACAGTGAGTAGTACTACGGCTAGCAATGCATATATCTTCATAACTCTATCTCCGTATGAGAGGGTCAGACCTTTATGGTCGTTCTCTATTATTTACTGTCACAGACTTAGTGTAATATCAACACTTACAATATTAGTGTCAAAACAACACTTAGTAAAGCTGTTATTGAAAATAACATTTAATCGTATAATTTCAAAAGGTTAGTGCAGTTGATGGGAGCGTGCTAATGACGTACATGGTTTGGACATGAGGTTTGATACCGCATGATTGATATATGGAAAAGTGGCGGGTGTCCTGACTTGCCCTCTAGGCAATGACCATTTCAAGAAAGAGATAGAACAGCTTTCAGGGTGTAGGGTGAGAACCTTTAAACCAGAACCTAAGAGAGAGAAGTAGGAGTTTTTTTCTCTGCCCTTGAACTCCCGTAAAGCAGGGTATGGCTTTAGGTAATGACCGGTTCAAGTAGGAGATAGAGCAACTGACTGGTCGTCGGGTTCGGGCTCTAAGAAGAGGGCCAAAGCCGAAAAATGGGGAGGTTCAATCTGACCCAAATATGCGTTACCTTTTTATTCTGGCCGAAATTACGCGTCTTCCCCGTCCTTATCTTTGAAATAGGCCTGTATTTCATAGTTGTCCTTTTCTTTCTCTATAGCCTCGGCATCTACAATCTCGCTATCCACTTCAGGATAGTAAAGGTCCTTTTGTTTTATGATACGTTTTATCTCTGCCTCCAATCCTTTTAGTGCCTCCTTGTCTGGCGCATACTGTTTCTGCTTTTTTATAAATTTCTTTAGTGTTTTCGCTCTATCATCTTTGGGTGCAAGTGCCATATTCCATGCTGTAACGACTATATCTAAATGTGCCTGCATCTCTTGTTTGCTCTCAACAAACTTTAAGAGATCACCGCCTATGTGAACCAGCATTTCCGAGATATTCATATTACTTGACATAGTTCATTACCCAATTTCGATAAGAATAATCCTGTTCAGCCCATGGTATATGAGTTCAGAACAGCCATGATTCAAAATACTATATTTACAAAACCCAAACGAATCTATACCTCATTAGGATAATAAAACACCATATTCGGGCCCGAATTTGCTTATCAATAGCTGGACTGATTGTGCTTAGCCTAACCTCAGTGGCAAAGAGCAAACAATCGGAACAAACTATCGGAGTGAGGACAGCCATTACCTACATCGAAATTTTTCATATTGAAGTACAAGAAAGATGGCATTTATTTTTTGCATCACAGTTAAACAAGTGATTTCTTTGGTATATTTGTGTTTAATGATCGTGGATGTCCCGAACTACTCGCTATTCTGTCCGCTAATACGCTGATATAAGCGGATGGCATTGATGATATTCCAGAATAGATAAAGCTGAGATAAGAGGAAGCCCAGTGCCGCAGAGTAATAGAGATAAGTGAATCCTGCAGAAGATAAAAGCAATAATAACAAAGACAGTAGATGCAAAAGGAACTGCCGGTAACCATGATGCTCAGCGATAACTTGTCGCATATTGGGTACGCTACCCTGCCAGCGACCATTGGCCTGCAGGCGGGTATTCAGATGCAACCAAATCAAAAAAGGGATAATTTTGTATAACATGCCATTGGCCGCCGACATGGCAAAGCCAATGATAAATAATATGGTCATGGTGATATATGCAGAAGGCGGCAGTGGACTTATCATCAGGACAGATAATACCAACAAGCTGATCATGGCAAGCCACCAGAACCTTAGTGTTACATCCGGTAGCTTACGCCGGCGGGCTTTTAGCAGTCGCATAGTGGTAAGGGCATAGATCAGTACCAATGCTGCGAGAAGTAGAGGCAACAGCTGTCCCGTAATAGAGGGCACCAGACCCAATAGCAGAACAAGCGTGAATATGGATATACCTATCCACCGTTTATGCCACTGTGGATACTCCGAAGTGATTTGAAACATGGGTATCACCTGGTAGCTTACTCCCATTACAAGCAGTAACACCCAGCCAGCTAGTCCCCAGCTCAAATGCAGATCTATCCAATGGTGTACAGGGGTGGTGGTCCAGCCACCCAATCCCAATAACATCAAAAGTCCCAGCGTGATGGTGCCCAGCAGAGCGAGTAGGGCCATCAGCATCATGTATCGTGTTATATGAGTACTGAGGCTACGTAACAGATAAAAGCCCATAAGGCCGATGAAGATGGCAAAACTGGTGCCCAGTACCAGGCTCGCCCAGTTGAATAAGACCGGAAGTACGCCTATCCAGCCCCACGCCATCAGCACGATACCCAAACTGAGCAGTCCATGGATAATGCTGCTCAACAACACCGGACGAGGTAACAAGGACCCCATCAGTACGGGTAACAGCTGAAACATGGCACCGAACATTACCATGGCGAGAAAGCCCAGGGTAAGCAGGTGAGTAATGGCAAGCAGGGCGGGTTGCCAGCGGCTCATGAACAGCTCAGGCCCTGTGTACAACATAAGAACCGCAGCAAGAATGGCGAACAGTGGTGCGCTAAGCATAAAACGTAGCGGCACGGAAATTGGCGGTGTCTGTTGCAGGGAAAGGGCGGTGTAATTCATGGAGTATCGCCGATGGACTGCATGACACGTTGTCTGGCCAGCTTATCACCCTGCTTCCAGATATAGACCTCTATCTCGGTATTATGGGTACCGGTTTGCTGGATGTAGTCATAACCCAATTCATCCAGCTTACCAAACAGCAGGCAGGGCTCCTGGCGATGGAGCATGCAGAGATAATTCCCTTCGGGTAGAGACAGGGTCTTGTCGATGGTTTGTACCAGAGGTTCCGGTGGCTCCAGTTCGCTCACATCAAGCAGGTGTTCATAAGTATTCACTTCCATGTACTGATAATATCCTCACCGGCTGAACCAAGTACGCGATCCATCATAGGGTAGAGAACCTGCTCCTCCTTGGCGTTATGCTGTTGCATGAGTATCAACAGAGTCTCGGTTTGGCCCAATAATTCATCTACATCATTATTGGTGACCGCTAACGCAATTTGCGCCATCAAACCACGCATCTGCTCATGTTCATGACGCATGACACTGGTAGGTCCACCCTGCATACCATTTTGAGCTTCAAAGGCAGGGAATAGTTGTTCCTCCTCGCGCTTTAGATGTCTTTCCAGATCATGATGAAAAGAGTGCCACAACTGTGTTGCCCGTTCCCAGTCACCACTATGGGCTGCCGACTCCATATCTGTAAATATATCATCACAACTTTTGTGGTCGTTACTCATGTAAGCGGTAATAGTCATGCATAGACTCCTGTGTTTGCGCTGAGTATAGCGCTCAAACTGTGTAAGGAAATTGATGTGCATCAATGTCACATTCATGCTGCATGTTGGAGTGGTGGGTGTCCTGACTTGTTTCTGACTTGTTTGTTTATCTAGGCTACAGCAGTCTGCTATTACGGGTGGGGTTATAGTTCCCTGATATGTATAAGAAAAATTATCGTATGTGATTGCTCTATTCTCGGTTATGATTTCGAAAAAATATCAATTGTATAGGAGGGGGTATGGAACAGCCTGTTTCTGTGTTGAATAGTGGGGGGCGTGCCCGCTTGCCTCTTTATGCACTGACAATCTTTTTAAGCTCAGCCGGTTTAATGGCTCTGGAGATTGCTGCTGCCAGACTTCTGGCTCCTTATATTGGTGTATCGCTCTATTCATGGACGGCTATCATTGGCGTCATCCTCGGTGGCCTTTCATTGGGTAATTGGATAGGTGGAGTGTGGGCCGATAAGGGCGCTGATGAAAGAGGAGTCGGCTGGACGCTGGCGGTAGGTGGCCTGGCTTGCGTTGGAATTTTATTGATGCTGACACTGGTGGCGCCGGTTT
The DNA here is from genome assembly GCA_029883105.1 of Gammaproteobacteria bacterium. Taxonomy (GTDB): domain Bacteria; phylum Pseudomonadota; class Gammaproteobacteria; order Thiohalospirales; family Thiohalospiraceae; genus JABURT01. The sequence continues at coordinate 598 of JAOUJT010000145.1, read as the reverse complement.
TGCAGGCCAGCGAGTTAGGTTTGCTTACAGTGAGTTTTATATTTGTAGCCGCGCTGTTTTTTATACCTGCAGTATTACTAGGCATCGTGACACCGGTGTTAACCACCCTGGCCCTGCGTTTGGATGGCAGAACCGGACATGTGGTAGGCATGATGCATGCCCTGGCTGCATTCGGTAGCATTCTTGGAACATTTTCCACCGGATATGTCCTTGTTCAATACTTTGGTACCCAGGCCATAATTATCGGCACAGGTGTTATGCTTGGCCTGTTAGCATTAGTGTTTTTATGGCAGGCTTGGCGTTCCATAGGTAGCTTGCTGTTACTGGGATTGTTTATAAGTGGTATTACTGCTTCACGCGACGGCTTTACCCGGTTCTGTGATCGCGAGACCAACTATTTCTGTATTCGTGTGGTGGATATGTCTGATGAAGTCCCCTATGGGACCTTGCGAGGCATGGTTTTAGATCATCTGATGCATGGCATCAACCATCGTGAATATCCTACCTTATTAATGTCGCCCTATGTGCATTTAATGGATGAACTGATCCAAAGCCAGGCCAAACGGTTAGATGGGCGAGCTTTGCGTGGTTTTTTCTC
>JAOUJT010000144.1 GCA_029883105.1 Gammaproteobacteria bacterium | reverse complement strand
GTCCAGCTTGCAAGTGCCTATGCGCAGGCCAATAGTCAATCCATCTCTGCTATTCGTGAAGAGCTATCCAAGTCTTCAGCCGAGGACGTCTCTGACGACGACATCCCCACCCTTTAGGCGCTTAGTCTCTTGGGTAACAAATAGTGCGATTGGGTCATTGGATTTACTCGGCAGATTTTCAAACCAGGAACCGCTCTTCCATACACCCGCCCTTTGAAAAAGGGGCGGTGCTCTTGGAACATGACCCCCTTAATTTGACCCGGATAAGTCCAGCCTTGCCTTAATACCATGACTACAGAGACATTCAGCCAACGATTATTGCACTGGTACGACCAACACGGTCGTCACCAGCTACCCTGGAAGCAAAACACCAATGCCTATCGTGTGTGGGTCTCCGAGATCATGCTGCAGCAGACCCAGGTGACAACCGTTATCCCCTACTTCGAACGCTTTATGCTGCGCTTCCCTAGCCTGCAGGCCCTGGCGGCGGCAAATCAGGATGAGGTGCTTCACCTGTGGACCGGACTAGGCTACTACGCCCGTGGCCGTAACCTGCACAAGGCGGCACAACAGCTCGTGCAACACCACGGTGGTGAGTTCCCCTCTGTATTTGACGCCGTCACCGCCCTGCCTGGCATAGGCCGTTCAACCGCTGGCGCCATTCTCGCCCAGGCCATGGGACAACGACACCCGATCCTCGATGGCAACGTCAAACGTGTGCTATGCCGTTATCATGCCATCGAAGGTTGGCCGGGTGAGCGCAGCATCGAGAACCGGCTCTGGACGCTGGCAGAAGCGCATACACCACAGCAACGGTTGGCCGACTATACCCAGGCGATTATGGATTTGGGGGCAACCCTCTGCCGTCGCAGTAAACCCCTGTGCGACGACTGTCCTATGCAACAGGACTGTCAGGCGCGACAGTTACAGCGCCAGTCCGAACTGCCCTCACGAAAACCTAAAAAGGATAAGCCGGTTAAGGCAACGCGCATGCTAATCCTTAGCAATGCTGATGGGGAAATCCTGCTGCAACAGCGTCCTCCCACAGGCCTGTGGGGAGGACTTTGGACCCTGCCCCAGTGTGATGATGACTCCGCCGAGTTACACGACTGGGTGGCCGTTGAGTTGGGACTGATGATTGACCAGGTCTCAAGCTGGCCCGGCATACGCCACAGCTTCAGCCACTACCATCTGGACATCACCCCCATCGTAGCCTCAACACGGCCGATGACCGAGCGAATTATGGAAGCCGGGGCCACAGTCTGGTATAACAGCCAGCAACCTGATGAACGCGGTCTGGCCGCCCCGGTGGTGAAGCTGTTACAACAATTGCAGCGGTCTAAACACCTATAAATACGGGGTGATCACATCGCGTCTCACACTCACATACAGTAATGAGCTAAGGAGTTATCCATGAGCCGCATGGTAAATTGCGTCAAACTAGGCAAAGAGGCCGAAGGGCTGGAAAGAGCCACCTACCCGGGTGAGCTGGGGAAAAAGATCTTCGAAAACGTCAGCAAAGAGGCCTGGCAGATGTGGGTGGGTCAGCAGACCATGTTGATCAATGAAAATCGTCTCTCCCCCATCGATCCCCAGCATCGCAGCTTCCTGGAAAAAGAGATGGAAAAGTTCTTCTTTGGTGAGGGTTCTACCCCGCCTGAAGGGTTTATGCCGGAAAAATAAACGCCAGTGAAACAGATAGTAAGAAGGCGCTGTTTAGACGGCGCCTTGATTTTTTCGATAAGCCTTCCTTGCAAACACCGACATTCTTCTTATCGCCCATATGCTCATTAGTGTGATTATCAGCGCATCAATGATGCCCAGCGTCATAGTCATCCAGGCAAATGCGATCAATGGTAGTAGAAGCAGACGAACCATCTGCCTCAACACCGCGCTATCATGGATCATCGATGCAAACAGGGGACTGTAGCGATAGTACAACGCAACAAATGTCCGTCCGGGTTCAACCTTTAACAGATAGTTGTCACGAAACTGACGCAACAACTCTACCTGTGGGGCCAAAGGGCTACCATGGGCCGCCGTGGCAATAAAACAACGCAGGCCGGGATCGCCTTCGGCAGGTACAGAGCGCGCGCTTTCATGACCAGCCAGATCCACTGCCGTCACCCGGTATTCGGCACGATATTTACCGGCGATACCCCAGGCATTTGTTTCATAGGCCTTGCCCAGATATTCATTGTCTGCATACAGGTTGAAGTGCGAAAAATCGGTGGCACTACTTGGCCCCCATTCCACCTTTACATTCACACGCCCAGCTGAGTATTTATGTACATCACTGGGTACCTCTGGTGAAAAGCCCAAGTCATAGCCTATGTTGCCACCAAGCTGCTGGTTAATGCCGCTGATATGTACCCCGGCACCCTCACTGCTCGATAAAGAATTTGGCACGGTAATAGGAGTCAACCTTTGATTTCCGGTGCTGCCGGGAAAGGTATCGCCGCTACTGCCAGAGTCATCGCCATATTCCAACAAGGCATCATCCCCATCTGCTTCAACAAGACGCACACCCGGATTACTGTTCCAACTGTTTACGCTATTGTTATCCATGCCATTGCTCACCACCTCTTCATTTACCTGCCATACCAACAGGCCGCTGCCTGCAAGGCCAGCATCAAAGCCAGTCTTCTGGCGATTCTCCAGCAAAAGATAGGAGCGTCCATCAGGACTATTGGGTACCTTCACAATCGTGGGGTTGGCTTCCACAGGGGGGAGGATGAATCCACCAGGGTCAGTATTTGCGTCCATCAATGTTGGCACCACCCAACCCAAATGAATCTTTGACCAGGCACTGGGATGCGCGGGTGAACTACCCAGCGGGGCGTCAATATTCGAGCGATGATAGATACCATGGCCCATCAAACCCCAACTGCCTATACCGTCCCAGGTAGGTACAAACAATAGTGGGGTAGCATAAAGATCGGGCCAACCTAGCCAGTGTCCGAACTCATGGGCAAACAGCCCCAGTGAATCCACACTCAAGCCATCCTGACTACCGGTCTGTGGCATGATCACCGCACGTTCAATAGCCAGACCGTTACGCAGGGTTATATCCAGAGCAGGGTTATTGACATCATTCTGATCGCTGATCTGCGTATCTGCATAATAGAGCGACCAGATATCCGAGGGCGTATCACCTGCAACATCGGTCTCCTGACCACTACCTGCATGGATAATAAAAACCGCATCATAGAGTGAGAAGTCCAAGTCCCCACTGGCATCCAGTACGCTGTCATAGATCAGACTCTCTATACTCGCCTGCGTCTCCTGACCATAGTGGGACATATTATTCGCCAGGGTATAGATAGTGGGTGCGAGAGAGATCTCCAGGGTCAACAGGCCGTAAGAGACCTCGGCATAATAATTGGCCAGCTCAACGATATTCTTATCGACCCAGTAGTTACCATCGGCCCCGGTGTCAGCATAGGTCGTATCGTGCCAGCTTCCATCCCCGGTAGTAGTCGCCAGGGAGTCGGGTTGGAACTCCACCCGGATCACGATCGCCTTCACCGTTTGCGGTGACGGCACGGCTTGGATCACGATGGGCGAAACATGGTTTTTAGCAGGAACAGTATTCGGATCAAACTGATAGGGTCTAAGCTTGTTGAAAAATTGCGGTTCTGCCTGACCATTGATATGCGGTGCCGCTGAAACAGTATATACAACGCATATCAATAATATTGCGAATAGATATTTGAAAATTTGCATGATGTAAAACAAACGAGGTACCCCAATACCGGCAGTACCTCGTTAGTTAGTACTACTATATTATCAGAGCACTGGACAAGAATAGTCGCCTGCAGCAGCTACGACACCATCTACCGATGTACTCATACCATTACTATCAAAAGTTACGGTAGTGTTGCCATTAATGACCATCTCACCGGCAGTATACGAGTTTGTCGGATAGTGATACACAATAGGCGTAGTAGTCGTGATATTAAATACACCGTCACGACAGTCAGCCGGTGTACGAACTCGCGCAGCAGTACCACTTACCGTGTATGTATATGTTTTGGCAGCATAGGACTCATCCGTCTTCTGCTTAAAGTTACTGTAAGCAGAGTTAGATGTATACGTCACTGTATCGGTCGCAACATCAGTTTGCGTATATATAAATTCTCCATTCACCGTAGTATCGTATGTCGCCCCTGTTTCACTATATGTAATGGCCATATCGCTCCGGTAATCAACTGTACTACCTTCATTGATCGTGGTAGGACCTGCTTCTTTCCACGCACTAGAGATTGTGGCGTTCATATTCCCACTTGTCTCTCCACCACTTAGACTAATGTTTGTACGTCCTGAATTAATGGATGAATACGTGCCAATAGTAGAATAATCTTTGCTGGCATCCAGGGTGTTATCACCATCGCCGGTTTCAATAACGATGCTACCACTAGACGCTGAATCAAAGGTGAAGGCCATACTTTGATGGCCATTGATTGTATCTCCCGAGCCGCCAGCATTGACACAGTTATCTGCTGTGATATCTATATTCATACTCACCGGATAGGTGGCGCCATCCCAAGCAGAGAATGTATCTTCAGTGATTACCGTCATGGTGCCTGAATCACAAGCTACCGTGGTAGTTGCAGGTGCCAGGCTAGATGCCAGCCTGGCCTTGATAGCCGGTGCTGCCATCGCCAGCGGTGCATTCAAGGACTTCATCTGACGCAGTACAGCCTCATCGTTGAGCGCTGCGGCGTTTAACATGTCCATATTTATGCCGGGTGCAGCATATTGTCCAATGCTGGAGCTAATCATGGAGATCATATTAGCCTCCAAGCCTTCTGCGCTAGATGCTTGACCCACAAACCGGTTAGTGACGGCCGTCGCGGCTTTTGCACCACTGGAGGCATCAGCGATGGTAGTCGTGCTACCAAATGTTTCACTGGATAGAGCATAGGGTGAAGTACTATCACCACCACAGGCACTCAGCATCGCCGCTATGGTCGATACTGCTAATATATTTCGTGTTTTCATCATATTCCTTCCTTGTTGGTTATTTTTCAAATTATCCAAGCATCCATATTATTTTTTTATTAGCATACTGTATATCGGTTAATCTGGGATTTTTTTGTAGGGCTTTCCCTACACCACTGCTACATCTGTGAACTAGTCCACAATTCCATCGGCCCTCATACCATCAAGAAACTCCTTGACTCAGCCGCCTCCAGCCGCTTTAATATGCCGCTTCTGTAAGGCCAGGTAGCTCAGTCGGTAGAGCAGGGGATTGAAAATCCCCGTGTCGGCGGTTCGATTCCGTCCCTGGCCACCATCTTTACTCCCTTCAATTTATTATTCCATCATGCAGATGATGCGCTATCGCGCATTCGTGTTAAAGCGATACCTCCATGTATCACACCCTACAGGCGCACTTCGCACGTTTCATTTCGTTCCCGACGAAATGGTGGCGGTTGATGTCGCTATCGCGCCACCCTGCGGGCAGCAAAGCTGTCCATTTTCGCTCTTGCTCAACTGTCGATTCAGTCCCTGGCCACCATTTCTTACTTCCATTCCAGATTTACCCTCCTGTTTGATACGCGCAATATATCTATATTGCATGCCTGTCCTTGTGTACTATGGTCAGCCAAATCTCATCCATTCCTGTCAAAATGGCAATCCGAACAGCCAATATCTCCATACCCCTCCGTTCATCCCGATAGCAAAAAATCGCCAATAACAACCAAAAAGCCATAATTGTTAAACAATGTTGTAAACAATTTGCTCATTCACTGACATTTTTCTCGGTTTCCTTTATTTAATAACCAATCGTATTACAAGCACATCGGCTTCAGGGATGTAGATGAATAGCTGGAATATACTAAAACACTTCAGACTGGTGGTCTTGCAACTCTCATCTTTGTATGGGAACCACAGTCCTTTACTGTTGCTGCTTAGCCTGTTGGTCGCCAGCCTGCTGGCTATCTATACCCTGTTACATTTGATTCAGGCGGAATACAGCCTCAGCCTTGTGAGTCTATTTATCTTGTTATTAATGGTAGCAAACCTGGTATGGCTAAAACGCATTAATGACTTTGCTGTCAGCAACAGCATTTTTCTGATCCTGCTATTTGGGCATAACAGCCTGGCGCTTATGCACAATCAACTGGCACATGTGGGCATCTACTGGACGGTTCTGTTTCCCATACTGGCCTTTATGCTTAAAGGCCGGTCTGCCGGTCTATTATGGTCTACGCTCATGGGCAGCTTTTTGAGTATTTATGTCCTGCTGGCTTACAAGGGTATGTTAAGCACGCCCTATTCATTTGAAGTGCTTGTCTCTGTGTTGATCAACTTTCTTCTTGTTGCCGCATTTACTACCCTGTATTGCCATTTAAACAGCCGTCATCAGTTACCAGATCCCGCGCATGAACAACTTCACTACATGGCCACCCGCGATACCTTAACCGGCTTGTTAAATCGTTCAGCCTTCCTGCAATACCTGGATAAAACCCTGGAAGCGAGCCATCCATCCGATATGAAATTTGCACTGCTGTTTCTGGATCTGGATAGGTTTAAACAGATCAATGATCGTTATGGGCATGGTATCGGAGACAAGATCCTCAGGCTTGTGGGAAAAAGACTACAACGAAGTGTGCGCAGCTCTGACTTGATCTGCCGCTATGGCGGTGATGAGTTTTTGATCATGCTACAGAATATTTCACCCACAAACGTCAGCTCATTCACCAACAAGATCACTAAACAGTTTCAAACGCCGTTTTCAATCGATGACGAAGAGATATCTTTGGGTGTGAGTGTTGGTGTCAGCTTCTGCCCTCATGAGTACAGAAGTGTCACGGAGCTCATCGAGGAGGCCGACAAAGAGATGTATAACAGCAAGAAGGCCCGTAAACCACAACACAGCTAACTGCGCTGCAGTGGCCCTTCTACCTCTTCACGTCGTTCCTTGCCACATAACTGTTCTATCAGGCAGAGACTAAAATCCATGGCCGTACCGGGCCCCTTAGAGGTAATCACCTTGCCATCAACCACTACGGCTTGATCCACAAGCTCGATATCCCCTCGTTGTAATTTTTCCAAATGACCGGGATATCCCGTGGCCCGCTTGCCATTCAGAATTCCTGCATTGGCCAATACCCTGGGGGCCGCACAAATGGCTGTGGTATAACGCCCTTGTTGCTGCATGGTGTGTAATAGCTGATGGATGCGGGGGTCATTGTCCAGATTGTCGGCACCAGGT
>JAOUJT010000235.1 GCA_029883105.1 Gammaproteobacteria bacterium | reverse complement strand
CTCAAGTGAATCCCACAAGCCCTGTTTCACATCAATAAGATACAAACCGCCACCGTGTTGCTGACGTTTTTCTGATTCCTTCACCAGGGCCTCGCCACCAGTGATGTCAGCAAAGTTGATACCGCTGGCAACGACCGCCAGATGCTTTTGCTCTGGAGATTCCGTTTCGATCATGGCAAACCGCTCTTGCACATGGTTGATGGAACCAAAGAACAGTGAGCCATCGATACGGATGATCTTAAACTGCGGACACTCCACCAGGGAGACATCAGTATTAAAGGCGCGGTTGTTCAGACGCGGATCTGGGACACGGGTAACAATGCGCGGCTTGGAGGTACGTTGCAGATACAACACCAATGACAACAGCACGCCGGCGAAGATTGCCACCTCCAGCTCCAAGAACAGGGCACCAAAAAAGGTTACTCCAATCACCGCCGTTTCACGACGACTGCTCTTCAGTATGTGGCCGATCTCCTTAAAGTCGATCAGACCCCAGGCTACTAGGAATAGAATCCCGGCCATCGCTGCGTTGGGCAGATAGGCCGCCAGCGGTGCTACCGCCAATACGATTGCCATCAGTAACAGGCCGGCGAAGATTGCCGCCAATGGGGTCTTGGCACCGGCCTGATAATTTAGCCCGGAACGGTTGAAGGAACCCGTCGCCACATAACCGGAGAAGAAAGAACCGGCTAGATTAGACAGGCCCTGACCAATAAACTCCTGACTGCCACTGATACGCTGGCCACTCTTGGATGAGATAGAACGGCCAATGGATACCGCTTCCGTCAGGGCAAATAGGGTTACCGCCAAAGCGGTGGGGGCCAGCTGGCGAATATGATCCAGGGTTAATGAGGGAGACGACAGCGGAGGTAGGCTCTGCGGTAAGGCGCCAACTGTTGCGATACCAGTAACCGCCTCACCTCCCAGATAATGGTTCATCACCCAGGCCACCAGAGAGCCAGCCACCATGGCAACGATCATGTAAGGGGCCTTCGGTAGATAGACTTTTATCAGGATACCCGAAATCAGGGTTATGACTGCCACCGAGGTAACCCAGGGATTGATATCTCCCAACTGCTGCAGGAACTGCCAGATGATATCGTGCAGATGGCCGCCTCGGGCGATCTCTATACCAAAGAAGTGCTTCAATTGCTTCGCGGCGATAAGGATCGCGGCTCCGGCGGTAAAGCCGACAATCACCGAATGAGAAATAAAGTTAACCAGAGCCCCCATACGTGCCAGACCCAGTGCAATCTCGATCACACCCACCATAAAGGTCAGGGTCAGGGCCAGTTGTACGTAACTCATACTGCCTGGTTCCGCCATCACCGACAAAGAAGAAAAGAGGACGATAGAGGCGGCCGTGGTAGGGCCGGAGACCAGATGATGTGAGGAACCAAACAACGCGGCGATCACTGCGGGGATCATCCCTGCATAGAGGCCGTATTCCGGCGGCATACCGGCGATGGTGGCAAAGGCCACCCCTTGCGGTAGTACCACCACCGCACCGGTCAGGCCGGCCATCAGATCGATGCGAAAAGAGGACTTGGCCGCAGGTAGCCAGGTCAAAAAGGGGAAGAGTCTGTACCAGTTTAAATGCAAAGCAATTACCTCGTTACGATATCAAAAGCGATGGGGAAATGGTCTCGTCAAGACAGAGGCAACAGATTGCCCTGAGTGACTTATATGGAAGATATATCGCAATCGTCGTGCCAACATGATCTATTATCTATCTACCTGATATATATACGTTTATTTTTCTCTCTACAAACCAGACTGTTGCTAATTGCAACATTTAGTCTGAGGTAAACGTCTCGGATAGAGGCTAAAACCCGTAGCAGCGGCCTGATAGAGGATATGTTGCACAAATACCTACCATGTTACACTTTGCAACAGTTCAAGGAGCCAGCATGCCCAGCATCCGAAATAAAATCCGCGTCAGCTTCTATCTATTCGCCGCTACCATTGCCATCCTCTCCGCAGCCTCGTATAGCGATCTGCGCTATCTGCAATGGCGCATAGAGAGCGGCATCAGCGTGTATGACTTTATCGATACCGTAGAAGAGAGCCGCCGGCATGAAAAAAATCTGTTTCTTTATCGTCTGCCCCGAGAACGTGATTATGCGCTGAACAGTGTGAAAAAAGCTGTACAGATTCTTTCCCAGGACTACGAGGCATTTGTGGCCTTAACCGATGTATCCACTACACAACAGCTACAGCGATCCTTAGAGCTCTATGCACAACAGATCCAGGACTATGCCCCTGTCGTAGGTAGGCAGAGACAACAGCAGCAGATCCGTGAATTGGGCAAGGTTCTGATCACAACCGTTCAAGGCCTGCGTCAGGCTGAACGTCAGAGTCTGGCAATCTCCGTCAGTCGTTCACAGTGGTGGCTGGTAATCGCCACCACCCTCATCACCATGCTGGGCATAGGAGCCGCACACCTCATCTCGCGAGCGGTAGTTCAACCGATGAGTCGTCTGGGTGCTCAATTAAGTCATATCGTCAGCAACCATTTAAGTCCCATCATCCCCTCCAGTGCTGATCATGAGATTGTCTCCATGTGCGAGGCCATGAATCACATGCAGTCGGAGCTGGAAGAGCAGAATCGCCAACTGCTCCAATCGGAGAAACTCGCTTCGCTGGGCACTCTTGTTTCTGGTGTTGCACATGAGCTAAACAATCCTCTATCCAACATCTCTTCCTCCAGTCAGATCCTGATGGAAGATATACAACAAGGCAGAAACACCGACCCAATGGAATGGTTGCAACAGATTGACGATGAGACACAACGTGCACAGCGCATCGTCAGCACCCTGTTATCATTCTCACGCGAACAGCATTTTGTTAAACAGTGGACACCACTGCTGCCGCTGGTGAATGACACACTATTGCTGATAGGGCATGAATACCATAGCAGGATAGAGATGGATATCGCGACAAATGTCACCCTCAATGTGGATCGTCAACGTCTGCAACAGGTATTTGTAAACCTGATTAGTAACGCCATTGATGCCGCAGATGAACAGGTAACCATACAAATACGGGCCAGAAGAATAGACAGAGGAGAGTTTCAGTCTCCGGAACAGGTGGTCTATGGACGCCGTGTGTGTCCATTGAAAGACAATAAAATGATACTCATAGAAATCGAGGATAATGGCAGTGGCATTTCAGCAGAGATACTGCCGAGGATCTTTGATCCATTCTTTACCACCAAAGAGGTCGGCCACGGCTCAGGCCTGGGACTCTATGTCAGTGAAGAGATCATCGAAATGCATCAGGGCTGCATAGGCGTCAGCAGTCAGCTCTCCAAAGGCACTCACTTCTATATAGGTCTGCCCATCGATGAAGAGAGTGATAATGCAGATGAATAGAGCGCAATATAATCCCATGCAGATCCTTATTATCGATGATGAGGCGGTGGCCCTGAAGAACCTGCGCCACATACTCAATCAGGAAGATTACCAGATCACCACAGCGGGCAGTGGACCGGAGGGCTTGCAGGCAATGCAGCAATCAGGCTTTGATTTGGTCATCACCGATCTGAAGATGGAACAGGTAGATGGTATGCAGATCCTTAACTACAGCCGTAGCCATAAACCGGATACCTGCGTCATCATGATCACTGGTAACGCCACCATAGACTCTGCCATTGAGGCAATGCGCGCCGGTGCTTTTCATTACATCACCAAGCCATTTCGTCTTGATGAGGTTCGCAAGGTAGTGAGCGATGCTCTGGAATTACGCAGCTTGCGCCAGGAAAATAGTCGTTTAAAGGAGATCATTTCTGCAACAGAAGGCGATGAGCAATTTCTCACCCAGGACACGGCGACACAACGGGTACTGGACAGTGCAAAACAGATCGCCAGTAGTCATGCCAACATCATCATTAGCGGTGAAAGTGGTACCGGTAAGGAGCTAATGGCACGCTTAATCCACCAACATAGTCTGCGACGTGAACATGCCTTTGTGGCCGTAAACTGCGGAGCATTCTCTGAGGAACTGTTAAGCAACGAATTATTTGGTCATAGCAAAGGTGCCTATACTGGTGCCACAGAATCACGTGCAGGGCTTATCGAAAGTGCAGACGGTGGCACCCTGTTTCTTGATGAAGTAACCGAAATGTCACCGGCCATGCAGGTAAAATTGTTGCGCGTGATTCAGGAAGGCGAATTGCGGCGAATTGGTGATACAAAAACCGTACATGTTGATGTGCGTTACCTATCAGCGACTAACCGTGATCTGCAAGAGGCGGTTGCCACAGGTCGGTTCCGACATGATCTCTATTATCGACTCAACGTTATGCACCTACACCTCTCTCCACTACGTGATCGCAAGGGTGATGTACCCTTATTGGCGCATTACTTTCTGAAACGCCATGGTCACTACATCGATAACATCGTTACCGATATCGATCCCCAGGCCATGACCTTACTGGATGTCTATAGTTTTCCCGGTAACGTACGCGAGTTATCTAATCTCATAGAACGTGGTATAGCTCTAACCAGCGACCACATCATCCAGCCTCAGAATCTGCCCAGCGAACTGCAAGCATTGCAAGGCATGGCGTTACCCGATAACGAGGAACAAATGCCGAGTCTGGAACAACAGGAGATTGCCTACATCCGTTGGGTCT
>JAOUJT010000353.1 GCA_029883105.1 Gammaproteobacteria bacterium | reverse complement strand
AGGACCAAAGGCAACCGCAGCCAGGCCGCAGACATCCTGGGCATTGATCGTGTATCACTATGGCGTAAAATGAAGCGCTATAACCTGACTGGTCCTAGAAACCAATCCTGCAAGCAGTAAGCACCATGTATATGGTGCATAATTATGCTCAATTTTTATACTTTACGTTAGATCGAGCTTTCAGTGAGACTCATTACCTATTCTCTCTTCGTATAAACATATCTCATCCACACAGCAAGCCCATATCCGTATATACCCTATTTAGGTGATTTATACGCAAATCTACAGCGTTACCCTATGTGGGAATCTGAAATAGGGATGTTACCAATGATGCGAGCTGCCATTGTGCTGTTACTCTTGTTCACCACCAAGATCAGTTACGCCATATCCGTAGAAAATCACCAATATGTCAGCCAGGTGGCCATACGTAGTTATCAACAGTGTCTGAGCAAGTTAAAAATGCAGGACCATCTACAACAAGGTGAAGCGGCTATCGCACAGTATGCCCCGTTGGAAGACCAGTCACCAATACTGGACAGGTATTTCAACTGGCATTTTTACGATGCCCATAGGGACACACCACAACGCATGGGACGCACAATCACTGGTGCAAGAAAATCACTCCACCACATCTTTCAATTGCGAATCCAGCAACTGGATGAGGCGATACGAACTACAGACGTAGATAATATCTATAACTACAGCGGCCGGGTTATGCATTATATTCAAGACATGTCAGTTCCAGCTCATGTGGCTCCAATTTATCACTACAAATTCATTCTGGATCACTCAGACTATTTTGATTCTATCCCTGAATGGACAAACACAGACGATGTCACACTCACAACCGAAGCATGTCAAACACTCAACCATGCCAAAAAAGACATGTCCACCGGACTGAAAACCATACTCGATATATCCGCCACCCATACACTTTTTCGAGTATCCAGCACGATACCGGCACCCAGGGATCATATACTTTTTGGAAAAACCTGGGCCTCTGCCTTTTGGAATATACGCGATCCGGCCAAAGAGGCAGACTATCCTTCCGATATCAAGCAAGGATTTGCACCTTATGGAGAGCAGGGACACGATGGATTTCGTCGGCTCTGTGAAACGGATATAGGAAGCGTGGATCACAAACTGTGCATGAATTTTTTTCAGGCCAGTTATCTTCAGGCCATAAGATCTAGCGTACAGGCTCTACTACTGATAAATCATACTATTAGTGAACACTCTATCGCATCACCTTAAGTGTTCTATTACATTAGCCAAAACACCAAATATCCGCATCACATGGATTGTTTATGTAGTTCAACATAATGAGCACTGACCCGTTGCATGAATTCATCCCTTAACATCTTATCCTGTAGCATGTCCTCATCAATCAGCGGAAGATTGCTGCAACGTGATAATATTTCACGGGCATACATTCCTGGCCCAGTATGTATAGGCACGCCATTCAGATTATAAACAGGGACATCATTGATCCCACAACTAGGAGATTTACTCTTAAGAATATATCCGCAAACCTGATCACAGATGCTGATGTTTTCTCTGGCGTAAGTTACCATGCGACCAGTCACATCAAGCTTAGGATCACTAACACCACGTAGCTGTATCTCATGTTCAATCATCACCATCTGTATCGGTGGACGGGGTACACCAAGACCTATGCCCACTTCTGGGCAGATAGGCAGAAAATCAAAAACCTCACCCAGTCTATCAACGATGAGTGAATCTCGCTTGTTCCCGCCATCGTAACGAACATTCTCACCCAACAGGCAACTGCTGATGGCAAGTATAGGTTTAGGGGAGATTTTAACCATTGTGTCTATACCTAGTCTCTTGCCATCAAACGCCGCCAGCCTAAAACATTTGCCGGGCCAAATATCCGTACAACCACATCACGCATAATACGATTGGACTCCTCAACCACCCGTCCAACATACATCTCGTCCATTACCACGGATTCGATACGTCCACTGACCACATCCGAGTCATCGGTAATCGTCTCTATAGACGCTATCCTTGCCGATGGGATAAAGAGCAAAAGTATCGTCCTTACCAAGATAATATATGGGATGCATATCAGAGGTATCTTGCTGAATAACAAAAAGCCAGTTGGTCATGCCCAATTGTTCAACATGTGCTTTGTGAAATACTAGATTACGCGTTGCAGAGTGAATTCCATCTGCAGCAGCGATATTTCTTATAGTGATACCACAACCGCAAAGCTTACATACCCTGATAGGGGTAGCTTATTTGTAAAGATGGAAATACAGAGTGTGTAGCAGATGCGGCGTACAGCATATCGATGAAGGGCATGCCTATCTCAGGGGTACAGGCAAGCTAAGAGCAGAGCTGCATTGCTTCAGCCCTTGTCGTCTATCCACTGATTTTGCAGATAGAGTTCCTCTACCTTTTTTCGCGCCCACTCAGTCTTGCGTAGGAACTTCAAACTCGAAGAAAGGCTGGGATCACTGTTGAAGCATTTGATATTGATGCGTCTACCCAGTTCTTCCCAGCCGTACTTCTCTTCCAGCCGAGTCACCACCATCTTCAGGGTGATGCCGTGCAGCGGATCCTGCTTGCGTTCTTTATTCATTGCTACCAGCGTCAGCGGTACCGGGTTT
>JAOUJT010000143.1 GCA_029883105.1 Gammaproteobacteria bacterium | reverse complement strand
ACCAGATCAACCCTGGACTCTGTTTGCTTCTCAGACGAAAGAGTTAATAACTGACTCTCACACGCTAACCATTCTGCAGCATATTGATATGTAAGTCGTACCGCCAGGGCCAACAGAATAGAATCTTCGGAAACGTATAGCACTCGTGCGCGACGTGTATACATGGGCTATGGACAGGAGAAACGTTCAACCCGCCCCGGCAGGAGATGAAAACAGAGCTCACCATCCACGTCGGTACGTAAGAGCTGTCCGCTAAAACGGCGTAAATTCTTAACTACGGCCTCATCCGGGTAGCCCCTATGATTACCGGCATTCACTGAAATGACACTAAACTTTGGATTCACATGTTCTAAAAATTGAGGCTCCCCGGTATCATCGGCACCATGATGACCGGCTATCAATACATCTACCTTTTGTGGCAGCCTCTTACTGGCCAGCAGGTATCTCTCGACCGCCTTTGGCACATCTCCCATAATCATCACCCTGCTTTCTCCCAACTCGATCATAAGCACCAGAGAATGAAGATTAAGATTATGGTTAGTAAACTCACCGGGCCACAACACATGCAAACGTGCGGCACCCAGTGTTAGGGTATCACCCTCTCTCACGATCCGATGTAAGGGATCCTTACGTATGCCTTGCATCACCCAGCGGCTCATATCAGGACTCAAGTTATCCGGCAGGGGATGACCACTTTCGTAAACCTCAGCATCAGCAAAGGCCTCTCGCAAGCGGAAATAGGCACTGGAATGATCCGGGTGTAGATGGCTAAGTACGATGGCCTTTACTTTCTTCACACCATGCTGTTGCAGGCGCTGTAACACATGCTGTCCCTGCCCGGCATGACCAGTATCCAAGAGGATGCCCTGCTCCTGATGCTGTAACAACACGGCTTGTCCCTCACCAACATCCAACACGACCAGCTTTACCGCCTGTGCCTGGCTATAGAGCAGACATAGGGCAACAAATATCAGGCCTTGCAGCCTCATCGCCGTCCCCGCTCTGCTATCCATACGGCAACAAACCCGGCAAACATATTCATAAATACGTCTCGCCAGTCACCGACGCGATCTGGAAGCCACCACTGCCATAACTCATCCAGACCCGAGACGGCATAGGTCAAAAGCAGTGCTGGAAAGTAGCGGAATAGCTGGCGAGAACTAAACCCCAGCAGACCGAAAAGAATAAAATGAATGCGCTCTTCAAAACGTTCAAGAAATAGTGGGCCGATGAAAAAAACCAGTATAACGACCAAGGCGGACTGCCAATGAATACGACGTTTACTACTGAGCCATGCCAAAAAAAGCCCCGTCATCACAAGCAGCATCAGGCTGACCAGTAAGTCTGCATATTGACGCTGCAACAGGGAGTGTAAAAGTGCCTGTAGATTACGGCCATAAAAGGACAGTACGGGTATAAAAAGTAAGCTAAGTACCCATAGCAGTCGCCATCTCACTGAACTATCCTGCCATTTCAAATTTAAGACCATCCGGATTTACCAGTTAACCACATGCACATTGGAGAGTGGACGTCCCAGAAAACGTCCGCCCACAGCCTGAAAGCGTTGCGGTACATCGGTAACGAAATAGTGATGTTCTCCTGCTGTGGTCTTGGGATTAGCCATACCGGTTTCGTCTAACAGACTTTCTACCTGCTCGGCCATAGTGATCGCAGAATCGACCAGCTGCACCTTATCGCCCACCACCTCTTGTAACAAAGGGCTTAACAATGGGTAATGGGTACAGCCCAACACCAGACTGTCGATACCGTGTTGCAGCAAGGGTTGTAGATATTCTATCGCCGTTATACGAGTCACCTGGTGATCCAGCCAACCCTCTTCCACCAGAGGTACGAACAGGGGGCAAGCCTGACTATGGATGCGAATATCCGCATCGGCCTGCTGTATGGTATGTACGTAGGCCTGACTGTTAATGGTGGTGAGGGTACCGATCACCCCCACCCGTTTATTCAACGTGGTATTCACAGCACCCTGTGTCCCCGCCTGGATCACATCCAGCACCGGCACCGGTGAGAGATCATGGATCGCTTGCGAGGCCACCGCCGCCATCGTATTACAGGCAACAATCAACAGCTTGACCTTACGCTCAAGCAGAAATTCAGTAATTTGAGTGGCATAGTGAGAGATGGTCTCTACCGACTTCACACCATAAGGCACACGTGCAGTATCACCAAAATAGAGGATATCCTCATTGGGCAAGCGCTCCATTAAGGCTCGCACCACGGTAAGTCCACCGACGCCTGAATCAAATACACCTATGGGAAGATCTGGAGAGACACTCATGAATTCTGTTTACTCTATTTATTTTCATTTATCGAGCCCTATATTACAGACCCTGTAACGCGAATACAGCCGAATGTAGTGACAGGCTTCAGCATACCAATCATAAAAGCCACGCGCCAACAGACGATGCGATTGTGGATGTATCTACTCATACGCATACTCCTTGTGTGTACGTAGTGACTGCATCCTCGTCTCCATCCCATGGCGTCCCTGCAGCCCTCCTGTGTGTATCGCCAAGACCCGGCTCCCAGGAGGGATTGCGCCCTGACGGATCTGATCATAAACACCGTAAAGCATTTTTGCCGTATAGACTGGATCGAGGGGTATCTGATGTAAGGCTTCAAAGCGATCCATAAACGCCACCAACTGTGGACTGATGCGCGCATAAGCACCAAAATGGTAGTTGTCATGCAAGCGCCAGGGAGTCGTGTAGCCCATCTCATCTAAATAGCCTGAGATTTCATTACGTAGAAAACCAGCGCCCTTTAATACGGCAAAAACTCTGATCTCGGTCGCTAACGGTGCGCCACTGATCACACCCGCCGCCGTCGCACCAGTACCCGCCGCCACGGCCACATAGTCGAATGGCTCACTAACCTCCTGCCACAGCTCCGCCACCCCTTTCACCGCCAGCAGATTACTACCGCCTTCCGGCAATAGATAACAAGGTCCAAACCGCTGCATCAATTCCTCTATATAGTCCGGCTCGTGTCTACGCCGATAGGTAGCGCGATCAACAAAATACAATTGCATCCCACAATGACGAGCATAAGAAAGGGTTGGATTATCATTAGCAAAGGATTCACCACGTATGAGCCCGATAGTGGTAACATCCAACTCCCTGCCGACACCAGCCAGGGCATGAATATGATTCGAATATGCCCCGCCAAAACTAAGCAGGGTCTTATAACCCTGTTTCCTGGCTTCCAACATATTGTATTTTAATTTGCGCCATTTATTGCCAGACACCACAGGGTGTAGCATATCCTCACGTTTGATCGCCAATTCCACCCCAAACGCGTGAAACATGGGTTCACTGATATACTGCACAGGCGCAGTCCCGTGTGTCAGGAAGAATGATTGTGATAAAAGAGTCATAACAGAATTATGTCGCCAATTGCCCCTCAGAGTGAAGCGGAGTTAATGCAGCGTGTCGAACAAATTGCCGGCATGGATTTGGCGATGCTCGCCTCACGCCTGGGACTCACACCCCCGGACACCTTATTACACCACAAAGGCTGGGCTGGGCAGCTGCTGGAAAAAATTCTTGGTGCCGATGCCGGTTCACTCGCAGAACCCGACTTCCGCCAAATCGGCGTGGAAATGAAGACTCTGCCTATTAATCGTAATGGCCAACCTATCGAAGCTACCTATGTATGTACCGTCCCCTTACAGACTTTAGGTGAAAACTGGGCATCATCGTGGGTTCGAAATAAGCTAAAAAGGGTATTATGGGTGCCCATAGAGGGGGATAGAGACATCCCTGTCCATAATCGACGCATTGGCCAAGGCATTCTATGGAGTCCCAGCTCACAACAAGAGGAGGCCTTACGTCAGGACTGGGAAGAGTTGATGGACATGGTATGCTTGGGGGATATAGAAAAAATCACGGCAAAACAAGGAGCTTACCTTCAGATTAGACCCAAGGCGGCCGATTCAACAGTAAAGACACAAGCGGTAGGCAGCAGCGGGGGAAAGATACTTACCCACCCCCGAGGATTTTACCTGCGCACCCGCTTTACGGCAGAAGTACTCGATTCAGTACATCGTCAGCCCCCTGACTAGAGTTGGCGTGGTAGTAATATATGGCAGAAGCTTTACCCGGAGGGGTATTACTGTATACAACCGCACAAGAGGTGTGCGACCTCGATGGGACGAAAACCGTTCAAGAGGTCATAGGCAGCACTGCGACTGGAAGATCAGTAAGGCTGGTGTCTGTACCGCGTGGTAACATGACTCAGCAGATAAACAAATACATCGAATTGATGCACTTCGCCTATTCAGAGCAAGACTGGAAATTTGAATGCCAATTCGGCAACGTCCATAACGCCTAACTCTACGTCCTTCCTCATACTTCCCTATTTAACCACCACCCTCTGCCTTGTCCGTTTTAACTAGAAAGACTAAAGTATTCTTGGATCTGTCCATCAATATGCTTATAAAAATCTTCGAACAAGACCTCCAGTGCAGCAATCAATGGCGTCTGTTGTCCCTCTTCCGGATCACTTCCCGTAACCTGTTTTATACATTCATGAACCAGGTAGGTCATCATCCCATAATCACTAGGTAGACTATCCAGGGCATGGTTTCGCACCGTTTCATCCAGTGCGTGAAAGAGGTGAGGCGCACGATAACCCAGCATCAAACTGGCCAACTTACAGGTATCTGTAGCGGTTTCAGACAGTATGTCCTTACTGGCAAGATAGCGGCGCTCTTCTTCTTCGACCACCAACTCGCCTGCTGTAACCGGAGTCCCTTCGATACTCTCCATTAACTCGTTTTTGATAAGCCTGCGTAGATCTGCAAATTCATTCTCATTGCCCAGCTTCTTCTCCAACACATAGAGGAGCAGTATAAGATTGGTGATCTGTATGACCCAGGTCCAACGATTAAGACTACCGTCATTTTCATCAAATTTAGCGACAATACCTTTTACGATATCCTCTCCCGGGTACTGCAAAGCAATATAGATTAACTTTTCTATCATAATTCCAACGTCAGATAAGATTATAGGGAGCTAATGTACACAGTTCGCACAAAACAGGAAAGCTTATTAGTAAATTCTGATATTACTTCTAGACTCAATTTAATTTACCTAACGAACATTATTTCCATGGTCTTACAACCAGTACAGAATGCGTTGGTTTACTCCCTGCGCAGTTTCATTGCTGATGTCAGACTAGGGATACATGTAGACAAAAATTGACGCTAATACTCCTGTGGCAGTTCCCTTCAAGGGTATAATCGATCCTCAGCTAAGGGACAACATATGACATCCAATGTCATTACTGTAGATAAATAGTTCACGCTATCCGTTTTACTAAAAAGACAATTTCCGAATCTCAAGCTAAGAGGCCAACATATTCAGCAACTGCTTTGCACTCCTATTTCCCAACATCAATTATTTCACTCTCTGCTTCTGCTCCACCAGCATAAAGGCAGATATTCCCATTCCTTACCAATGCTATATGTTCTGCTACATTCAGGCTCAGCACACCTTTTATAGATAACGTCAATTCATTAACAATGACGACTGTACTGCGATAAATCCCACACTGGGTGACCATAAACAAAGCAGATAGCGACCATCTTCCGGCAACACATCGACCAGTTCAGAGAAGCGATGTCAACACGCCTTGCGTGTCTGTGGGCCTTTGCTGATGAACAGCGCAATTACAAACGCCAACAATCCCCGTGAGGGAATGTTCAATACAGTTATTAAGATTATCGATAGTAAACAAAACACGCATTTTCCCGAGCAGCCATATACACTTCTACTAAAAGCCAATCGCGCCACTCTTTCACCGCTGGCATAAGAGACTTATAATATTATTCGAACACATCAACGATCCCGGCACTATCTTATACCGAAGAAGGGGGTAAACGTGATCACCTTAAGACCTGCACAGGAACGTGGCCACGCCAACCATGGCTGGCTCGACAGCTATCACAGTTTCTCCTTCGCTAATTATTACGACCCCGAGCATATGGGGGTATCGGTACTTCGTGTGATCAATGACGACACCGTAGATCCCGGTGCTGGCTTTGGAACCCATGCTCACAGAGACATGGAGATCATCAGCTATGTGATCGAAGGTGCACTGGAACATAAGGACAATATGGGCAATGGCTCGATCATCCGTCCTGGTGAGGTACAACGCATGAGTGCCGGTAGTGGCATCAGTCACAGCGAATACAATGCATCCAATGAAGAAACGGTTAACTTTTTGCAGATTTGGATCATTCCAAATAGTCAGGGAGTGGAACCTGGCTATGCGCAAAAGGATTTTAGTGATGAGTTGGACGATCGCTTATGCCTGGTTGCCTCGCCCGATGGTCGAGAGGGTTCTCTCTCCATGTATCAGGATGTGCTGCTCTATGCCAGCCGCCTAAAGATGGATGATGTATTACAATACCCCTTGGAACCTGACCGTATCGCCTATCTCCATCTGGCCAAAGGCGAGGCTATCGTCAATGGTGTACCTATGAGTTGCGGTGATGGCATCACCATTAAGGATGAAACCGCAGTAGAAATAAACACGGAGCATGAAGCCGAACTGTTGTTGTTTGATCTACCCTAAGGAACACACGTGCCTTGATATCACGATAGGGCAGGCGTAAAAAAGGCGGGCCTAGGCCCGCCTTTTTCTTGTTATCTGAAGATAACTTATACCACGGTAATCTTGGTACGCGCTGTACCCAGTACCGCACCGGTAATCCAGTGCTTGATATCGATCTCAATGATGTGCTCACCCGGCTGGGTAGGCGCAACGATGATGTCATAACGCTCGGCAGATACTGCCTCCAGCTCTGTCACCATCACCGACTCAGGCAGAGGGCGCGCATCGGACTGTACCAGCTCAACATTCAGGCCACCAAAGCGGACATGCTGGGGATGGTAACCGGCACAGATATAACGCACCAGCAGACGCTGTCCCACATTGATGACCGGAGCGATTACTGCCGGGCCATTGATCGCGGTATCACCGCTGGCATCCACACCGGTGATGACAAAGTAATCCGGGTTGAGGACGTTGAGACCAACGTCGGCACCACAGGTTCCGGCATCCCAGGGCAGGTTGTGCCAGCTGGAGTCGATCTCATCCACCGCCCAAATGGCCTCGGCATCATAGGTGGGGCCACCGGCAAAGACACGCTGGGTGCCCGGAGGATCATTGGGATCCGGAACCGGATCCACGATCAAACCACCATACATGCCCATCTCTGCATGCAATACCGTATTGGTATGGCAGTGGTAGAAATAGGTACCGGCATGAGCCGGACG
>JAOUJT010000142.1 GCA_029883105.1 Gammaproteobacteria bacterium | reverse complement strand
CCATATGAGTGCATCTTCTCTTCATGGGCCTGGGTAAGAACTACACCCAGGGGACTTACCCCTGCAGTTCGTAATCGCTTTATCGCCTCTTGTGCCATTTGAAAGGTCGTAGAATCGGCCTTGACAGAAAAGATAACTGCATCAGCGAGTTGACCCAGTACCAATGAATCACTTACTGGCAGCACCGGTGCTGTGTCGATAACGATATACTCAAACTCCTGACGCAATTTCGAAAACAGTTCCTTTACCTTCTTCGAAGAGAGTAATTCCAATGGCCTGGGTGGTATCGTACCGGAGGTTATATGATATAAATTGTTCGATTCCTGATCCTGAACCATACACTGGTCCAATGTATACTCGCCACTTGCCAATTCGGACAATCCCCCTTGGCTTGTAATTTTCAGAATCCCTGCCTGACCTGGCTTACGTAGATCTGCTTCAATAAGCAAAGTCTTTGCCATGTGGCTGAATGAAATGGCCAGATTGTTGCTAAGTGTTGTCTTTCCCTCATTCGCGATCGATGAGGTTACCAAGATCATCTTGGGTGGGTTATCGATATCAGAGAAAAGTACACCTGTACGCACATTGCCAATCGCTTCGGAAAATGTAGACTTGTTGTTTTCGAATATAAAACGTTCTGGTATACCTGTATCAGTTTTCACAATAGGGGTTATCCCTAGCATGGGAAGTGAGAGCTTTGTCTCCACATCCTCTGATGTCTTGAATGTATTGTCCAGGCGCTCAAGCAAAAAGGCCAAACCTAGTCCAATAAGGAGTCCAAGAATCGTAAAGATCAGAACAATACGCCTTTTCTTTGGCTCACTCGGAAGCATTGGTGGAATGGCGCGGTCAATAATTTGAACATTTGTAACGCCAGCATTCGACGCCACATCTGTTTCCTTTAGTCGAGTAAGAAAGACGTTGTAAAGCTCACGATTTATCTGTACCTCACGCTCCAGCTTCGCCAGTTTGTTGCCCTTTCCTTGTTTTGCCCTAATCTCTTTTTGTATTTCTCCATGGAGTGCTTGTAATTTTAATTCATTATCACGTGCCGCCTCATAGTCATTACGAATTCCCTCAACAACTTTTCCAATCTCCTGCTGTAATTTTAGATTGGCCTCCTTGAAGTCACTCCTTGCCGCAATCATTTTGGGGTGTTTTTCACCATACCGGTCCGACAATTCTGAAACTTTTCGCGCCAGTTTAGTCTGTTCTCCTGAAAGGTCTTGTATCAATGGATATTGAAGCACTGCTTGCAGCGATTCATACGTCTGACCCGCCATTTCTGCCTTACGAACCTGCAGATAAAGTGTCTCGGCTTGGGCTTTTTTGGCCTGTGCATCAACCAATGCTGTGGTGATGTTTTGTAGTTTACCGCTAGAAATACTCTGTGAACTCTTTGAGTCTACAATACTTTCACGAATCTGATACGCCCTCAGGTCCTCCTCAGACTGCACAAAGTTCTTTTGTAGCTCGGCCAGACGCGCTGCTAGCCAACCTGTAGCCTGCTTGGCAACCATACTGTGTGCATCCAGGCCTCTATTTATATATGCGGTTGAAAAAGCATTGGCAACATCAGCTGCCAGCTTGGGTTCTGGTGCACGAAAACTTACACGTATAATTTCGCTATTTCTCTGGTTTTCGACCGTTAGGTGTTCTCTCATATATCCGACAAGTTCGCTACGTTTGGCCTCTTCACTGGGTTGAGCCTTGGACTCCTTCCACCACCAGATAGATGAATCTTCTTCTGCTTCTGTAGTAGCCTGTTGAAGTATGGATAGCTCAGCCACCAATACTGGATGCTTTTGAAGGCTTAATTTATCAATGACCGCCTCAGCAATCGAGCGACT
Source organism: Gammaproteobacteria bacterium (assembly GCA_029883105.1). Classification (GTDB taxonomy): domain Bacteria; phylum Pseudomonadota; class Gammaproteobacteria; order Thiohalospirales; family Thiohalospiraceae; genus JABURT01. Next base: position 5,503 of record JAOUJT010000142.1, on the reverse strand, counting down.
CCTAATGACCTCTTCCTGTGTCTTATAGAAGAACATCGTATTCGCCGCATTTTGCAAAGGATCGACTGCTACCAATTTTGGTGAAAGGGGATCAACGTGCAGACTTGTCTCACCCGTGTAGATCGGCTGCATTGAAAAGGCCGTAAAGACACCAACTAGTATTGCCAAAAACATCAAACCTATAATTTGCTTTGCGTATCGCCTTACAATGTGCCAGTAGTGAAGGAAATCTATATCTGATTCATCCCAATCATTCTGATTCAACAGGTTGTCCAATCCTGTAGCCCCTTGTATATGGTGCATATTTGGCTGCTGTAAAATTTTTATATTATGCTGTTCCATCAATACTGCATCCTGGTCCCTTGTCCATCACAACACTAAAAAAAGCTCTCACCAACGGTAATAACATCACCGGGCTTTACCGCAACATTTAGTGCTGCCGAAACAGGACTCTTATTAGAAACGTTTTCACGTAATATGGTTATTTTTCCCTTTGAAGCCCTTTCTGTGAGGCCTCCAGCCAGTACGATAGCCTTCTCAACGGTCAAATTACTCGTGTAGGGATAACCGCCTGGTTTTTTTACTTCGCCATGGACATAAAAATCCCTATATTCCACGACACTGATAGTTAAATTGGGTTTTTTAAGATAGCCATCACGCAATTTGGAAATGAGATGGTTTTCCAGTTTTAGAGGTGTCATTCCCTGTACAGTTATTTCACCAAGAAGGGGAAATGATATACTGCCATTTGTTGATACACGCACTTCTTTAAGACTTAAATCCTCCTCGCCGAATACCGTTATAGATAATAGATCACCCGGACCCAGAGGATATTCTCTTGCTTGCGATGAATTCGATACGGCCACTAAAATCCCAATGACAAGAATACGCAACAGCCTAATCATTGTTATGTCCCCAAATTTTATTATCTATTCGCTCTCGTACTCACTGTCAGCATCACCACTGTGCTGTCAAAGTCTGCACCTGCTACATTTGACCTTCTTGTAGATGATATATATCTAGCACCAAGATCCAGCAACCTATTTAATTTATAGTTCACACCAACACCGATCCCCATCAGACTGTCTTCTCGTGTTCCACTATAGGTATCTGTACCGGGTGTTATATTCGCATTCATCTCTACACGCTCTGTAAATGCGTGTCTGAATGCAAGATTGTAAACATCAGACACATAGAAGCTGTCTGTTGCTGTTGCCGATTCTCTGGTATATCTGGATGCGGTTAGTTGCACTGTGCTATATGTTTTCGGCTTCCAGCTGATATTTATATCGAAACCATTACCACTAAAATCGTCCAGTGTTGCGTCTTTCAGATCCTTGTTGATCGAACCTACTTTAATTTCTCCAGTCGTCTTCGCGGTCGCCTCCCACTTTGCGCCGATGAAATTATGCGATACAGAACTGTCCAGATTCACAGGGGCCGTTGCACTGACATAATCAACTGTCGCAAGCTCTGTTTCGAACAGGAACGATGTTTTCGAACTGTAGTTGTAAAAGAACTTGCCCATAATATTGTTCACATTACGATCTCGTTCATCCTGACTATTGTTTGTAAATCCAGTTTGCAAACTTTCATAGGACAGGCTGAACTGTCCCTTATTTGTCCTTCTGCCATATAATACTTCACCAAATACTCTTGATTCATTCCACAAATTCGGCGTAGGTGATACCACCAAATCTGTTCCAGAAGTCCCTCGCGGTTCATGCGCGTCTGTATATCCAACTTGGAGATCGACATTGAACTTAGGCGTCAAATCGAGTTTGAGATCCGCATTTGCATTATGATCCGTGTAGTTATCACCCGACACGTCCTGATAATAACCATAACTGCCTGCATAACTCACATCCAAGCCATGTTTTCCGAACTCGGTTTTATACAATAGTGAAGGATTAAGCAGATAGTATGTGTCGCTGATTGCAGCCGTTTCGGCACGATAGATATTGTCATCACTTGCTAAGCTCAAGCCGAGGCCTGGGTAAAATCCAGGCTGTATATCGTCTTGCGCCTGCACACTGGTCGAAATGGCAGCGAAACATAGAGTTGACGACAAAAGAATAAGTTTTCTTTCCATTTTAACCCTTCCTTTGGTAAATGCTTTCTAGCCAAGCTCGCAGTCGTTCTTTACTACGAACCTGGTAAGCACTGTTTATTCGTTATTGTTAGCTTTGTCGTTACCCATTTTAGGATGGGCTGGCAACGCCACCGCCACTTCCACCACCGCCGACAGGCGCAACTGGCAATGGAGCACCTACGTTAATGGCTGGGCCAGCAGCTGGACCGGCAGCCGGGCCAGCAGCGGTTGCGCTGGTCACTACAGTAGGATCTACACCTGCCAATATCGCTGTCTGTTGTATTTCCGCTTCCATACCGGGACTGACAGAAATTACCGCTACCACCACATCCCCCGCTTGAGCAGGAAGCTCCGAAGCGATACCAGCGGCTATCTGTGGAGCCTGTTCTGGAACAGCCTTAGTGGTATCAAGGGCAATTTGTGCAGCCTGATCCGGATGTTCCTTAGCGACGGCGGTAGCAATTTGTGAGGCCTGGTCAGGAAGTCCCTCTGCAACAGTGGCTGAAATTTGACCTGCCTGGTTTGGAAGTTCCCTTGCGGTGGCCGCTGCAATCTGTGGGGCCTGGGCTGGATATGCCTTGGTCACGTCACCAACTATTTGAAGACTCTGGGCTGGTACGGCTTTGGCTGTTGTGGCAGTAATACTTGCGACTTGTCCCGGCTGTTTTTTTGCCGTCGCAATAACAATCTCAGATGCTTGATTTGGAACAATTTTGGCTGCAGCAGCGGCTATATCTGGGGCCATGGATGGTTTTGCAACAACTGCGGACTCAACCATCTCTATGGTCTTATCCGGGGCCAAGGTGGCACCTGCCGCGACAACTTCAGGTACCTCTGCGGCGCGTGAGACACCTACCGCGGCTTGAACGATGGATACAATTTGTTCAGGGGACTTGTTATAAGAAACCTTGGTGACAACCACGGCAGCAACTGGACTTGCTTTTACTGCTTCTGCCGTGAAGCGTTCTAGTGTCATCCCTTCGGCAAGTGCCTTGTCACGGGCATATTCAAGCGAATGACCACGGTTTAAATCGTTAGCAACATCAGCTTCAGCAGCAGATACTTGAACGAGTACCCCCAATAGTACAACTAATAATGGCTTTTTCATGACATAAATCCTTTTCCAAGAAAAAGTGTTATTTGTGATGGAATTCACACAACTACTATGGACATTAGCACAGATTTACAGATCTGCAACAATCGACAAATAAAAACAAATTACTTATATCTACTAAAACACTCAGGAATTTCCCGTCACTAACCTGTAGATGACTGTGGTTTACCTAAATAATATCCTTGACCTCCATCTACATACATCTCTCTAAGCCGAGTCCAATCCTCTTCTGATTCAATAAACTCGGCAATAACCTGGATATCTAGGCTATGTGCGATTTGTGTAATCGACTGCACATAAAATTGGTTTTCCTTGTCTGCGATGAAATTATGTATATAGCTGCCATCGATCTTTATGTAATCAAGTTTCAGGCCGCTTAAATAACCAAATGGCACGAGACCTGTACCGAAATGATCTAGCGAAAAAGAGACCCCATGTTTCCTAAGCTTGCTACTCAGTATTTTCAGCCACTCTAAATTTGCCAACACGCCATACTCCGACGTCTCAAAAATCAACCTGTGAGCCAATTTAGTGCTGTTTTTGACTGTCGTTTCAAGCCATGCTACAAATTCTTGATCCTGCAAGGATGAAGGTGAAATATTTATCGCATATTTATTATTCGACTCCTTGTCGTCGGAAAGCCTTTGAAGAACTCTTTCGATTACATATTGATCGATGCGTGTTGTTAGGCCCAAATGGGAAAACCTTTCGGCCATAGGGAGAAAGATACCAGCAGGTATATCATCACCATCTTTACTGTGCACACGCAACAAGACTTCATAGTGCATTATCTGATTATCCAGGCTGCTGATAGCTGGCTGATACAATAAAAAGAGTCGCTCCTCTTCCAGATATTGTTCTATAATAAGTCGCCACTCATTAGCGCTGTGAATTTCCAATTCTTTGGACACTTCTTTATCGTAGATGTGCCAGCCATATGCTCCCTTTTGTTGTGCCGATCGTAATGCCATATCGGCCTCGGCCAACAACTCAGTCAATTCCGTTTTACCATGATAATACGCAGCACCAATATGACCAATAGGCATATTTTCCTTATTCATGGGTAAATTTGTCATTTTGTGGCTAAGTTCTTCCGCCATCTCTTCCGCTTGTTTTAGCGTTATACCCGGTACAAATACAACAAAATCAGCACCGCCTATGCGAGCAGGTATAGAAACTGGATGTTTTTTACAAATGTTCTTTAACACATCGGCTGTGTTGTCGATCAATACATCACCAGCAGCATAACCCTGTCTATCATTGTATTCTGCCAGCCCCTTAATTTGCAGCATGTATAACGTACCAAACAGATATTTTTCGTCGGAAATAATCTGTTTCGCACGCATTTCAAGAGCCTTACGATTTGCCAAACCAGTAATCGAATCTATATATACCTCCTGTCTCAACTTGTCAGCGAGCCCGGATTGCTCCTCAAACATCTGCTTTACTTTTTGTGACATCTTGTTCATCGCTACAACGGTACGACGAAACTCACGCGTAAATGGTATTTGTTCAAGAATGGGGAATTCTCGATCTGCAATGGCTAGTGCCTGCGCTTCCATTTGTGATAATGGCTTAAGTACTAATCGAATAACTACAACTACTACAAGTATGGCAAGTAGAAATGAACCTACTGACCACCAGAATGACGAAACCACACTATTCCACAGTTCAACATAGGCAAAACCTGGATGACTTCTTACTGTAATAGTTGCCTTCTGAGTCCAACCGACTGTTATTAGTGACTCACCAACAGGTACTTTTAATGGAAGAATATTGACAAACCATTGAGGAACACCTTTGATCGCCACCTCCTGCTTACGTACTAGATCAGATCCCCCATCAATTTTTCGAATAATAATTTCTTGGTAGTAGCCGCGATCGAATATCGCATCCACCATGGAATTTACCAATGGAATATCATTTTTACTGTAGGGATCTGTGAGGGACAAACCCAATGATGTTGCAGTATCCTGAGCATGCGACTCTAGCTGGTTAATAAGATATTCACGTGTATTATGCGTATTGATCGCAAATGTTCCGGAGAACACCAATATGAACAACAAGAACATCACGCTGATAAGCTGTCTTGATAGTGGCATCTTTAGCTCCCTGAAAATATAAGTTTATTTTGCTTTATTAATCATTTCTGTATCAATCCGCATGACTAGATCATCCCATAGACTGACGCGTGATGCTTTACCAACTTTATGCCCCATAGTTCTCGACTTTGCTAGCCATAGCCCATCCGCATTAAAGCTATACACCGGAACCAGATCGTTACGTTCTATCGCAGG
>JAOUJT010000009.1 GCA_029883105.1 Gammaproteobacteria bacterium | reverse complement strand
CTGACGTAGGCGTATGTACCATTTTTACTGATAATTGTGTAGTTTGGCACTATGCCAGTTTTGATCTCCTTTACCGTCTTGTAGGTCGACATATCCATGAAGCTGATGCTGCCGCGGCCAGAGTGTGTTGAGATAACATATTTGTCGTCCGGAGTAATTGCTTGATGGTGTGAACTGCCAACGGCTGGTATCGCCGACATCATATGACCATGTGCCGGGTGAACAAGATACAGGTTTCCGCTGGGAGTTGATGGGTCAGTTGTACTGGATTGATTCTCATTGAGACTCCCTGCGATCAAGTATTCACCGTCACTGGTGGCAACAAGACCATGTGCATTATTGATGTTTGGATATTTTGCGATAATTTTGTCTGTAGCTGCATCCACAGCAATCACCATGTTGCCAGTACCCAAGGGGATATACACTGTTGTACCGGCCTGAGCACTGGTAAATATAGTGGTTGTGAAAAATACGATGCCAAGAACTTGATTCATATTCATGTTGTACACTCCATAAAGATAGAATTTATCTGTTCTATACCCGCTATTGGGAATAGAGTCTTATATCTATAGAACAAGGAGTGGGTTATTCGCGAAAGCGCTGCGTTAGCAGATAAATTGGTCGGGCAGGAGAGGGGAATGAAATTTTATTACTAGAATAAGTGTAGAATTCAGATGTGGCGTCAAATTTCAGGAGTTCAGACCATATCAACTCATCTGGTTCTATCGTTCTTGTTTCAATGCTGATAACTTTAGAAGGAGATACTGCATGTGTATATAGTTCACATGAAGTATGGTTTTCGAATGGCCTGATATCATGGTTTGGAGATTGGCTATTTTGCTGCACAGGAATGCCAGATTCTTCATGGCAACATGCAGAAGCCGCGACAATCTGACTGGACATCAGAAGGGCAAAAAAGATCGCAGCTATAGGATTATACTTTCTCTCCATGTAAACGGCTCTTTCCAATTTATTTTTGGATACAGACCTACAGTATGTCGCAAATATGCTCTAAATCAAGGGCTTTGTAGTAGAAAGATTCCAGACATTTATATCTGACCCTCATTTCTTTGGTAATTCCATATTTGGAAATTGAGCAGAAAATAACTCGGTTAATATTGAGGATAAAAAGTTCAATAATTCACTATCGATATTTATCGTATACTTCGAAGTCTGATACGCGTATCCAATAGTATTTACAGTAAATGTACTGGCTACACATACAGAATCTTCCACAGTCCGAACATACTAATGATAACCAATACACCACCCAGTAGTCGTTTAAATATCTTATCCTTTTTAAGGATAACGTCATGAGCCTTAAGTCCAACAACGTGACCGATGGCAGCGATGGGCAGAAGTATAAGAGCCGTCTCCAAATGTAAGTCGACACTAAAGGCCGCGAAGGTTGCCATCTTGATACTTACCAGCACAAACCACAGCACCAATAGTGTATTACGAAGATGCGGTCCAACCACATTGCGCATGTATACGGCAACGATCAGAGGTGCACCGGTTAATGAGGTGCCGGCGATATAGCCGCCGGCTCCGAGTAGGAAGCGATCCACCCAGCGGTTGGAGCTGTGGATGGTAATGCTGAATAACCACATTAGCGCGTAAAACAGGGTGACAGAGTAGATGAAGATAACCATTACCTTGTTGGGCAGGCTGATAAGGCCGAATACCCCGGCTATGGCGGCAGGAACAATGATGACCATCGAGCGCAGGAGATAAGGCCAGGCAACATCCTTGAAACGGGTACGCAGGGTCAGTGCGGAGAAGAACAACAGGTGTGCACCGATGATCGGTAACCAGAATATGGGTGTGTCGTAGACAAACAGCATCAGTGGCAGGCCCAGAGCGGCACCGCCAAAACCGAGGCCACTGCGAACAAATCCAGACCATATAAAGATCAGTGCAATAAAGATCAGTTGGGTCGTAGTGAAATCTAATAACATAGTTGAATGCTTCCAAAAAAAGCGGCCCACTACTCCAGGAGCAGTGGGCCGGATTTGCGTGCGATAACGAGAAAACTAATACAGTAGACCGACCAGATAGAGGCTGAACCAGGGTATGTAGGTAATCAACAATAGCGCGACAATCATCACTCCCATCCACGGCAGTGCGGCACGGGTAACCTGTCCCAGGGTCATGCCGGTAAGACCGGCCGCGACATAGAGGTTCAGGCCTACTGGAGGGGTGATCATGCCGACCTCCATGTTGGTGGTCATGATGATACCCAGATGGATAGGATCGATGCCGAGATTGATAGCGATGGGGTGGAACAGTGGTGCCAGGATCAACAGGATGGAAGAGGGCTCCATAAAGTCACCGGCAAACCAGAGGATGACGTTTACCATCAGCAGGAAGGTGCCGGGGCTAAGATCCTGAGCGATGACGGCTTGTGACAGATGTTGTGGTACCTGCTCTTCGGTCAGGGCATGGGCGAAGATCATCGCACAGGCAATGATGAACATAATCACCGAGGTCATCTTCGCTGCATCCAGCATGACCTTGGGTACGTCCTTAAAGCCCATATCATTGTGGATAAACAGGGCAATAAAGGCGGAATAGACAGCGGCTACAGCGGCGGCCTCGGTGGGGGTAAAGATGCCACCATAGATGCCACCGACCACAATCACGATCAGAAACAGGCCGGAGAAGGCATCACGAAAGGTTCTGAGGATATGGCCAAAACCTTTCCATTCATCCCTGGGCATTTTCAGGCGCCGTGCCGTGATCCAGGTGGCCAGCAATAGCAAAGTACCCATGAGTATTCCAGGAATGATACCGGCGATGAACATCTTGCCGACAGATTCCTCCACCGCGTCTGCGTAGACGATCATCGGAATGGAAGGTGGAATCAGTATACCCATGCTGCCAGCGGTGGCGATGACGCCGACGGCAAAGCGCTTGTCATATCCTGCCTGTATCATGCCGGGTATCAGGATCGAACCGATGGCAACGACGGTGGCGGGTGAGGAACCTGAGATGGCAGCAAACAGCATACAGGAGACCACACCTGCCATGGCCAGGCCACCATGCATCCAACCCACCAGTGATTTCGCGAACTCCACCAGACGCTTTGAAACACCCCCTGTGGTAAGAAAATGTGACGACAGGATGAAGAATGGAATCGCCAGCAAGGTGGTGTGTTCCATGGTGTCGAAAAGTTTTTGCGCAATGATGGTCGGTGAGTCTTCGGTGGCCAGCATAATAAAAGAGAGGCTGCTAAGGCCCAGGCTAATGGCGATAGGGACGCCAATCAGCAGTAGAACCAGCAGACCAATAAAGAGTAATGTAATGGTCATTTTTCCATCTCTTTCATGGCAGCATGTGCCTCACTGGTATGAATGTTATTGCGCTGGTCGGTGATGATTTCCCAGCCTAAGGTGAGGAAGTGATACAGCATGAGTGATAAACCCGTGGGTATGGCCAGATAAGGTATCCACTGTGGGATTTGCAGGTCTTCGGTCAGATCACCCCATTGATATATTTTGAACGTATAAATCATGGAATGGTAATCAGTGACAGCGACAAAGAAAATACAACTCAGGACGGCGATGATCAGTGTTATTTTTCGAACACTCTTGGACATACGCTCCAGGACGATATCCAGGCCAAGATGAATGCCCATTTTAACACCATGTGCGGCACCAATGAGTACAACCCAGGCGAATAAATATTGAACCAGTTCCAGTACCCAGACCAGACCGGTATCAAAGAAATAACGAAGTACCACGTTGGCGAATAGCATAAGCGTGGCGACAGCGAAGAGAATGGTGATGCTGAATTTTTCAAACAGATCTATATAACGATTTACAGATGACATAATATTTTCAACTTGATTTTTGTGGAGGCAGAATACGACAGCCTCCACAAAAGTTTGCTTTATTGATGATGGGTTTTAACGACCTAACAGTTTATTCACGTCGTCAATTAGCTCACCACCGATTTCATCGCGGAACTCGGTCCATACCGGAGCCGTTGCCTTGCGCCATACATCTCGCTCGGCATCAGTCATGTCGACAACTTTAGCGTACTTATCGGCTGCAATCTTCTTGCGATCAGCTTTGTCGGCTTCAGCCGCATATTTGCGGTTGGCGGCAGTAGCATCCTTCAGAGAACTGCTGACGGCAGTACGGATATCGGCAGGCAGGTTTTTCCAGAACTCGTCACTGACTACAACCAGGTAACCCAGGTAGGAGTGATTGGACACAGAAACAAAGCTCTGCACCTCATGGAATTTCTTCGAGTAGACGTTCGACCAGGCATTCTCCTGACCATCTACTACGCCCTGACCCAGAGCCGTATAGACCTCTTTGAAGGGGAGTTTCTGTGGTGTACCACCCAGATGCTCAATCATGGAAGCGGCGATCTTGGAAGACTGAATGCGGAATTTCTTGCCTTTAAAATCGGCAGGAACATTACGCAGAGGCTTGTCACCATTAATGGAGAATACCTTCATGCCATTATCCCAAACGGTCAAGGCGCGTAGGCCTTTCTTGTCCAGACCGGATGACAGACGATCCATTAAAGGAGAGTCCACCAGTTTGTGAACATCATTGATGTCCTTAAACAGGTAAGGTAGATCGAAGGTTTGCAGGGTCTTGGAAAACTTTACAAACTTGGACAGGCTAGGTGCAGCCATAAGACCGGTGGTCTTGCTGTCGCTTAGACGCATGGCCTCGAGGACCTTGTTGTCATTATAAAGTTGAGAGTTAGGGAAGACCTCAACCTTAACGCGACCATTTGTACGTTCTTCCACCAGCTTGGCGAATAACTCGGCGGCTTTACCTTTAGGGGTTTGGGCTGCAACAACATGTGAAAATTTAATCGTGTAATCCGCTGCATAGACCTGCATGCCAGCAAGGGCTAGCGGGACTATCAACAGGGCGCGAAATAGGCTTTTCATAACGCCATCTCCTTTGTGATGTATTTGGAATCGGACCAAGTAAATATATACCATGATCTCTTTGTATGTGTTTTTATGATCAAAAACAGTGCCCTACTTTAACAAGCCCATATTCACTTGCCAATGAATAACATACGGCTGATAGCTCCTTGTGATAAGGGTGTTCACGATATGCAATGAAAATATGGGTGAGTTATTAGATATAAAGCAGATAAATATTATCTGCCGTAAATATGCGTTTCAGAAAGGTCGAAGAATGGAAGATGAACCTTGTGGTCGTTTTACTTGCCCATGAATATTAGCGGGATAGATATTGAAAGCGGAAGATCTCAATCATCTGTTATGTGTATGGAAGAAACTCAGAGACTGTTGCTGATTAGCAGAGGAATTAATGCAGGATGATATCGCTAGGGAAATCGATATCCCTGTGTATGCCCTTGTCCTGACAGGCGAAGCCGGCAAAGTCCTGTTTGTGCGCGGCGATGATACTACGAGCGCCTTCATCGCCGGTTAGTTGGATCAGTTCGTCGAGAAATGTTTGTTTGAAACCCACCGGGTGACCATGTCTTCCTTTCAGCATCGGCGCGCTGATGGCGGCCCCGACTCGCATCATATTTACCAGGGTGGCAATGGTTTCTGATTGAATATAAGGCATGTCGGCCAATGCGATGATCCAGGCGCTGGCGTCATGGCTGGCTCGTACAGCGCAGGCAATGCTTTCTCCTATACCAAGGCTGGACCGATCACAGATTAGGGTTTCTATCTCAAGCTTATCGAACAGGGCCTTAAGCTCTTCATCCTCCGGTTTAATGACAACAAGAAGACGGTCAACATTTTCTTTTAGCTTCAGTGCCGAGACCAGGGCGACAGGCATTCCCCCTTCGAGACTTTCCAATAGTTTGTTACTGCCGTAACGACTGCTATGGCCTGCGGCCAGAAGTATCCCTTGTATCATACAAGCTGTCCCGCTAATGACTGAATGGAAGCAACACTGGTATTACGTACCTGTATCAGCCTTGCGGCGATGGCGACAGAGATCTCTGCCGGACTGCGGCTGCCAATGTTAAGGCCGATGGGGGCGTCGAGCCGTTGTATCTGTTCGGGATCAATATCCATTGTCGCCAAGGTGATTTTACGCCGCTCGGCACTGCGCTTTGAACCCAGTGCACCGATATAAAATGCCGGACTGTATAAGGCCTGAACAATAGCCAGATCATCCAGCCTGGGGTCATGGGTGAGGGCCAATACCGCACTGTGTTCATCGTTGACATATTTCTCAACGGCCTCATCGGGCATCAGTGGTGTCAATTCACAGTCGGACAGCTGCCAGTTTTGTCGATACTCCTCTCTGGGCTCCGAAATAATCACCTCATAGTTCAGTAGCAAACACTGACGTGCCACATGCATGGCCAGATCATTGGCACCGATTAATAACACCCTCCACGTAGGCCCATAGGGTTCGCTTAGGGTGTGTCCGTCGAAATTGGCGCAGGGTAAAGGTGTTTGACTGTATGTGACTTGAATTGGATCGAGGCTTATCTGTCTTACGACCGAGTTGCGGGTCTCTATGGCGTCAATGATGGTCTGCAGTGGTTTAACGTTGTCTATGGTCTCGAGCAATATTAGCATCTGCCCACGACACGGTAGGGTGATATGCCGGTGGGTTGTATTGCTGTATTCAATGAGTGTTATTTGCTGGTGACGAAACTCATTGTTGTCGATACGTTTGAATAGATCCGCCTCGACACAACCGCCGGAAACAGAACCGATGTGCTGACCTGAATCGTTTACCGCCATCAGTGAACCTGGAGGACGGGGGGAGCTGCCCCAGGTTTGTGCCACATGGAATAGATAAACCACCTGTCCTGTTTCTAACCAGCGTTGAGCGGTTTGCAAAATGTGCAAGGTCTCTGCCACTAGCGTAAGTCTTCAGGGCGTATGGGCAATTTACGAATACGTCGATTACTGGCGGCAAAGATGGCATTGCTTACGGCGGGGGCGATGACGGGCACCGCAGGTTCGCCAACACCGGTAGGTGGTTCCGGACTGTCGATCAGGTAGACCTCGACACTGGGCATTTCATCTATTCGCAGTAGATGGAAATCGTGGAAGTTACTTTGTTCTACCTTACCGTCTTTAATGGTGATGGCGCTTTTAATGGCCGCCGTCAGACCAAAGGCAATGGCCCCTTCAACCTGCGCAACCACGGTATCGGGATTGATCACAGCACCACAATCGATGGCACAGACGACACGATTTACCGACAGACGACCATTGTCGAGCACTCGCACCTCGGCCACTTGTGCCACGTAACAATTAAAGGAGTGATGTACAGCGATACCACGACCTTCACCGGGGGGTAGCTCACTGCCCCAGCCGGATTTCTCTGCGGCCAGATTCAATACACCCAAGTGGCGAGGTTTATTTTCTAATAGTTGCAGGCGGAATTCATAGGGGTCTTTTTCTGCCTGATGTGCCAGTTCGTCGATAAAGGACTCCACCACAAAGGCATTACTGGAGTGACCCACAGAGCGCCAGAAACCAATGGGGATACCGGGATCATAGTGGCTGAGTTCTATCTCCAGGTTGTCCGTCTTATAGGCCAGTTCCTTGGCACCTTCAATCAGGGTGGGATCGTTTATCAGACTGACTACGCCACCGGTGACCCAGGCTGCAAAGGATTTGAGTCCGGTGGGCAGCCACTGAGGCATCGCCGCAGGGACAAAACCGGGAGCAACACGTTGCATGATAGATGGGCCGATGATGCGGTGTCTCCAGGCCTGCAGGCTATCGGTTTGCAAAGCTGCGCTGATGACGTGATAACTGGCGGGACGATAGTAATCGTGTTGCATGTCCTCATCACGGCTCCAGATGAGCTTCACCGGTACATCGAAATGTTGAGCAATCTGTACTGCCTCGACGACAAAATCCACCTCTCCGCGACGACCAAAACCACCTCCGAGATAGGTGGTGTGAATATGCACCTGCTCATGCTCCAGTCCGGTAAGTTTTACTACTGCCTCATGGTTGGGACCCTGAGCCTGCGTTCCTACCCAGACATCACAACGTTCCTGCTGCAGGTGAACCGTACAGTTCATCGGTTCCATGGTGGCATGGGCCTGATAGGGTAGTTCATAGATCGCCGTCAGCTGGTTGCTGGATTCGTCGAGGATATCTTCGGCATTACCACGGCTCTCTACACTGCTTGCATCGCCCTGGGAGTGGCCGAACCAGCTACGCTGAATCGAGGCGCTGTTAATATCACTATTGCCTTCGGTCCATTGAATACGTAGTAAATCCGCGGCCTTTTTTGCATGCCAGAAGGTATCGGCAACCACTACGACGCCACTGGGAATGGCGAAGATATCTTTTACACCCTTGATCGAACGTGCAGCACTGTCATCAAAACTGAGCAGTTCGCTACCAAAGACAGGAGGGTGTTTGATCGTGGCGTTAAGCATATTATCCAGCGTGATATCTATACCAAATATGGCACTGCCATCGACCTTGGCGGGAATGTCGAGCCTTGCCTTGGGCGTGCCCAGTATCTTGTATTCATCCGCTGTTTTAAGTACTACCTGTGTATCCAGGGACTCTTCTGCCGCCAGTGCCAGTAGATCTCCATAATTGACCGACTGATTACTGGCCGCATGAAAAACCCGGGCCTGATTGGCATAACACTCTGTCACGGGTAGCTGCCACTGCTTGGCTGCTGCCTGAATAAACAGCATTCGGGTCGCTGCTGCAACGGTACGCAAGTTATCGTAGGAACTTTCTATACTGGTACTGCCGCCTGTCACCTGGACGCGGAACAAGGTATTGGCGTAGATCGGCGCGGCGGGGGCAAACTCGGTACGCACGCTTTCCAGATCGACCTCCAACTCCTCAGCCAATAACATGGCCAACGAGGTTTGTATTCCCTGGCCCATCTCTGATTTGTCGATGATAAAGGTGACGTTGTTGTGCGGATCGACACGTATCCAGGCATTGGCCTGGAATGTCTCCTGGCTAAAATTTGGATAGGATTCATTGGCACCCAGAAGTTTTGCACCAATATATAGGCCTGTGGCGGACAAGGAGAGGGTTAAAAAGCTGCGGCGACTAAGCAGAAGGCTCATGACTCTTCTGCCTCCCGCATCAGTTCGCCAGCGCGATGGATGGCTTTGCGTATGCGGCTATAGGTTCCACAGCGGCAGATGATGCCTTGCATGGCATGGTCTATGTCTGCATCAGTAGGTTCAGGATTGGCGTTTAACAGGGCAAGGGTATTGATGATTTGACCAGACTGGCAATAGCCGCATTGGGGAACCTGATTTTCAATCCATGCCTGTTGGATAGGATGGTAGCGATTTCCAGCCAGCCCTTCTATGGTTGTAACCGGCTTGCCGACCACGCTGGACACCGGGGTAACACAGGCTCTGCTTACCTGACCATCGACCAGCACACTACAGGCACCGCAGGAGGCGATGCCGCAGCCATACTTGCTACCGGTCAGTTTTAACTGCTCACGTAATACCCATAGTAGAGGCGTGTCGGCGTCGACATCGACCTCATGTGCTGTACCATTAACAATGACCTCGAACATACTCTTATCCATAGCAACAGAGCGCTACAAAGTAGTATGAATCGAGACAAAATGCCAGTTTACCAGCCGAAGATGACCCCCTCGATAAATTGGCTATGTCCTGAATATTCAGCACTGCTGGTAGGAACCATGGCATCGGCATTTTTGGCAAAGCGCTTGAGTAGAGGTCGTGTGGCTTTTTTTCCCGCATCAGAGAGCAGGGATTGAACAAGTTGCTGCCGTTGTTTTTCGCTGACACGTGTTTTGTGCACCGTAATGCCTTGATTCGGCAGGGGGTCACTGATGAATATAGTTTTGCTCAGTGTCTTGTCTTCTTTCGATATTTTGTTGTGATAAAAACTGTCACGGAATACCGCCGCATCACATTGGCCGCTCTTTAAGGCCAAGAATACTTTTTTGAATCCACCTTTAATAGCAATAAAATTGGGTTGGCGTACAGGATTAGGGTATTTGGAATAGACCATAAGAGTAGCAAGATTAGGCGGTGCCAGACCACAGATCTTTTTACCTATTAAATCATCGATATGCTTAATTCGCTCATCTCCAGCATGAGCAACGATGACAAAGCGCAATTCCCCAGGTAGTTTGGCAAGCGGAATATGTTCGGAGTGATTCATTCGCCAGGACATAAAGTGTGGGCCATCAAAGATAATGTCGTAGCGATTTTTACGCATTTGATTTTGATAATTCAACCAGCTTTTTGGATGTTGGTAGGTGACCTTTTGTCCGGTTATGTTGCTGATGAGTTGAGCGACAGGTTCATACAGCAACTTGCCTGCCTCAGGAGATTCGCGCGGTGGTGCGGACATAATGAGATCGGCAGATGCCGATTGACAGGCAAAGAATATGACGCATGAGATAAGGGCAAGTGTATTTTGTGATTATTATACATAGCTAGACTCTCCACGATCCATGTTGGATACGCTCGAGTCTACTATGAGATAAAAGAGCTTAGTAGGTTTGTTTTTATTTATATTAGTAAGTAATAAATGATGAACATTGTCTAATGTGCGATATGGTGAGGCACATAATTAATGGTCTTGTTATTTCGGGCCTGACGTTGTATGACATCTTGCACATCAGGTCGGTTAACATATTTATCCAGTGAAATAGTGCTTAAAAACTGATATAGCTCTTTGCTGAGCTCATCCCACAAGTCATGGGTAAGGCATTGTTCTCCTGCCTGGCAGTTAGCAGTTTTTGTGCAACGAGTAATGGCGACTTTTTCATCAACGGCGGTAATAATATCAGCGATGCTTATTTCACTTGGATCCCTGGCCAGAAGATAACCGCCACCTGGACCGCGCATGCCTTTTACCAGATGGTGCTTGCGCAGCATACTCATCAACTGTTCAAGATATGACAGAGATATGTCTTGGCAGACAGATATATCGGATAGTGTTACGGGAGTGGTCTTGGCATTTATGGCCAAGTCCAACATGGCGGTAACAGCATAACGCCCCTTGGTTGATAGCTTCATGTTCAAGTCCTTCTGAATGTATTTGCAGTCAGTATAGACACTGAATCAGGAAGTGGACGTTCTACCATAAATTTTTCGTGTTTTTTGCGTAAATAGTACAAGAAAAAAGAATACACTTATAACATATGTGGAATAATATCCTTGTTGGTTGTAAGTATATGATCGAGAATCATTGTAAATTCAACATTGTATTTTTGCTCCAGTAGCTGCGACTGTTCGCGTAATTTCAATTCGTCCTGCATGAAATTATAAGATGCGGCGAGAATGATAACGTTACCCTTACGTGGAACAGGAATGACGAGTAGGTAGGGAAATGATTGCTTAATCAACTTACATATTTGTTCATAACGTTTGGGATGACTGGACCAGAGGTTAAAGCAGCATAATCCCGTTGCTTCGAGCCGAGCAGATATATCTGAGTAGAACGATTCATCCAATAAAGTTTCATCAATACCACGATCATTATAAATATCAACCAGACACAGTTCGTACTGTTGCTGACTTTGTTGAAGAAAGTCGAGGGCCGACATGACATAGGAGTTATGCTGCGGATCTTGTTTCGGTAATTGAAAGTATTCAGTTGCAACTTCGACTACTGCCTGACGCAGCTCCACCGTATCGATGATGGCGGATGTGTGATGTCGAAAAAATTGGAAAAGGGAGCCTGCTCCAAGACCAAGAATTAGAATTTTGTGAGGAATATCAATAAATAACAAGGGTGCGAGCATGTATCTGCTATAGGAAAGTGGTAGTATATGAGGCTGATCCGGGTACATTGCACTTTGTCTGGCCGGTGTGCCAAAATGGAGGCTGCGCAGGAGAGTATCTTGATACACTTCAATGATGCCGTAGATGTCGGTGGATGAATAAATTAAGTTGTGTTTTTGCATAAATTACTACAGGTTTTGAGAATGAATAGACGTGGTTTTTTGAGTCTTGTTTCAGTATCTGCACTGGCGAGTTATGGCCTGTTCGAACACTATACTACAGATGATAATAGCGGCGATATTAGTAATGCCGCTGTTGATAGTTTGAATGAAAGCTTAAGCACACAAAAAGTAAAAAACTTTGATTCGACGTTTAGTGACGATGTTCTGTTGGAACCTAATAGAATGTCGACACTTCTCTCTTTGCATAATAAACTCAAATATCTACAATCTTATGTTGGGTATGCCAACTTTTCGATTTTAGGTGTCTCTGATTTAATACGTTACTCAAACAATTCCAGCAAGATTGAAACTTTCACTCTGCAAGAACTGGAATTGGTAGATGATCTCTTCAATGTTAATGCAAAAGAATACGGGTTTTTAGGTGAGCGGGTTAATTATAAACTCAATGAGCGTATAGAGCGTAAGATTTTAACCAAGGTCGCAGCTACTGGGCAATATGTTTATAAGGGACATTCACTGGATACTTATAAGCGATTAAAAAGTGATGTCGGCGAGGAATTGATACTGACTTCTGGTGTTCGAAGCATCGCAAAGCAGCTATATTTGTTTGTTAATAAGGCAGTAGAAGTGCAAGGAAACCTGTCCAAAGCATCTCGTTCTTTGGCCCCGCCGGGGCATTCGTATCATGCCATCGGTGATTTTGATGTGGGCATGCGTGGATTGGGTGAACTAAACTTTACCAATGAATTTGCAAATACCCCTGTTTACGAACAGATTCGCACTATCGAATATATAAATATTCGGTATCATGAAACTAACACATTCGGTGTACGCTATGAACCTTGGCATATTAAGGTTGTTTAGAACACAAATCTTCTTGCTACTAAGTTTTCAGATATTTAGTGTTCATGCACTGAGTCTGAAGCATGAAGTCTATCACCTTAAAGGCGCGGAAGCAGGCAAAACCATCCTGGTTGTTGGTGGTATACAAGGCGATGAACCCGGTGGTTTTACTGCAGCCTCATTGCTGGTAACCAATTATAAGATTAAAAAAGGCAATGTTTTGGTTATCCCAAATTTGAATTTCAATAGTATTGTTGAAAGTTCGCGTGGTCTGTATGGCGATATGAATCGTAAGTTCAACAAGATTAAACTTAACGATCCGGATTTTTCAGCTGTAGAAGAGGTAAAAAGACTGATTCGGGATGATAAGGTCGATTTAATTCTAAACTTACATGATGGTAGTGGGTTTTACCGTGAAAAACATGTCGACAGAAATAAAAATCCAAATCGATGGGGACAGTGTATTGTCATTGATCAATCTTATTTGGATAACTCAATATTTCCTGATTTGGAAAAAATCGGTACAGCTGTTGCCGAGAGTGTTAATAAAAAAATAACGAATAAGGAACACCAATATCGTGTGAGGAACACTCGGACTCGAGCGGGAAATCAAGAGATGCAAAAAACACTTACTTACTATGCTGTTAACCAAAGTAAGTCGGCATTCGGCTTAGAGGTGAGTAAGTCATTTCCGACACACGAGAGGGTATTTTTCCACCTTAGTCTGGTGGAAGAATTTTTCCAGCATGCAGACATAAAGTTCGAGCGAGACTTTAAGCTCAATAGTACTTCGCTCGCTGGTATTATTGGCAAGAATCTTGATCTGACGTTGTATCAAAGGCACATAGCTCTGGATTTGGATAATGTCCGCAGAGATATTCGTTACTTCCCTATAAAGCGTGATCGTGAGCTGGAATTTAAGTCGACGAATCCTCTGTTAGCTGTATTTGAGAAAAATGGTCATTATAAGGTAAAGTACGGCAATCGTAATGTTTCCAGGTTACATCCTCAATTTATGGAGTATGACGATAGTTTAACGCATGTGAATTTTACTGCTGATGGTTCTGTTGTGCCGGTAAAAATTGGTGACACTGTTGAAGTCAAGAAAGATTTTCTGGTGCATAAACAGGATGGCTATAGAGTTAATGTTATCGGACTTGTGTCGAATAAAAAAAGCGAAGATGAATTAACTGTGAATAGAAAATCCTTGATTCGTCGATTTTCTTTGGACATGAAAAAACAGGTATATAGAGTAGAGTTTTATAAAGAGAAAAAATTCTCAGGGATGATATTGGTTAAATTTGTTGGTTAATTTTACGTGGGCAGTATGTTAGAGAAACTCAAATTAGCACTGTATAAATATAAACTAAAGAAATATTCAAACTGTTACTTTAATGATGTGTACATAGCCAAATTGGATAATGATTTTCATCATCTAGATTATTTGTTTCAATGTGGAGATGAGCTATTAGTCGTTAAGTGTTATGATTTTGATGGTAATATCTATGGTGCTGATAATATCTCAGAATGGACACAGGCGATCAGCTATAGTGGCTACAAGTTTGAAAATCCAATGCGGGAACTGAAAGAGGTGTGCGATCTTCTTGCACGGAACTTTGTCGGAAAATCTGTATTACCCTTTGCCGTATTCTCGGATAAATGTGTATTCCCAAAATCTATGCCGGAAGGTGTGATTCATCGCACTGATTTGTTAACTGTGATCAAAAATAAGTATCAGCACGGAACAAAGTCCGATTGCACAAGTTTGGATGGTTTTGTCAACTCTGGTATCAAGACTTAGGTCTTGATACCAGTATGTCAGGCATTCTGTCTGATATTTTGCTGTCCATTATACCAAGTTTTCGCTCATATATGGATGTGTAGGTAAGTACTCGTTGTACATAATTACGCGTTTCTTTGAACGGAATCGTTTCTATCCATATATCAGCAGACATGCCAATATTTGGGATCCATTTCTTTACGTTTCTCGGGCCTGCATTATATGCTGCAGTGGCAAGCACCGGATTATTATCGAATCGTCTAAGATTTGAGAATAGATAACTAGAACCAAGAATGATATTTCTGTCCTTATCCAAAAGGTCTCGGTCGGATAACCATCTCTTCTTTATAGTTTTGCTCCGCTTAGCTACTGAACGTGCTGTACGTGGTAGTAATTGCATTAGACCAAGGGCACCCTTATTAGACATTGCATCCAGCATAAATAGACTTTCTTGACGTATAAGTCCATGTAGCCAGGCTTCATCTATTTTCAGCTCTTCGACATCTTTGATAGATATTAGTGGAAATCGTATTTTTAGATCATCATAAAATGGAGTCTTCGCTATAGTAAGAATAGCGACATCATTCCAACCCTGCTCATGGGCTAGTTGAGAAAGTTTGTATAGATCTCCCTCTTCCAGATTTTCTGTCAAATAGTATATTTCACGACGGGTATCGGCAGGCCTGCCAATTTTACTGAACTCGACGGCTCGAAGGAAGAAAGGATTGTTACGTAGTACCTCTAATTCTGACTTGTTGAAGGTAACCGTGTTTTGATTTAAATTATATGGTTTATTAAGTTTGTCGGCAGATAAAAATCCATAGTATGACCTCGTTTCAGAGAGTCTGTCGAATATGCGGTAAGCTTGTATGTAATTTCCAAGTTTTTCCAGGCTTCGTGCTCGCCAATATAGCCACTCTTCTTTTCTTCCATCCAGTTCAGAAAAATTATCGATATTGCTAATGGTTTCTTGCCAGTCTTTTTTGGCAAGATTTAATCTGATCCGTGATTCAATGTTATTGCTGTCATAGTTGTTGTTGTCAAACAGGACTTTTCTGTTTGGAGGAGAATTAATGTTCTTGCGTGCATAATAACTTAATTTTCGCTCTATATAAAACAGATCGTCACGCTTGAATTGTTCTTTATCTGTGCTTTCCCATACTTTCACTGCGCGTGTAAAATCTTTTTTTGCTAGCTGTACAACGGAGTGTATGAATAAAAAGTTCTCTAGGTCAGTACTGTTGTCAGAATGTTTGTTTATGTATTTGATTGGAAAGTGATGTGCGTTTCGTATTTGTTGTTTTAATGCCGCACTATTTGTCAGTCTGTCTGAGAGGTAATAGGCTAGGCGTATATTGCGTTTTCTAACGGCTAGTTTTAGACGTTGGAGTTGTAAGTCTGAGCTCAGAGATTCGTGTCTGAACATTTTGGTTACAATAAAATTACATGTGGTTGGGAGAGATGACTGTGATAACCAGAGTGCTTCTGGTGATTCAAGTGCTTCTTTTATTTTGCCTGTTTTATATAAGGCTTTTCTGTGTAGGCATGATAGTTTTGTGTAGTCATAATCTTTATAAAATACTATGAAATCATCCCAGTTGTTGTTCTGTGCAAGTTGGAATAAATATTTTTTTCGTAATTTGTCACCGACAGGAGTGTCGCCATATTTGTAGAGATACCGTCTCACCTGATTGCCATCAACGAGGTGAAGTTTTTTTCTTAGGTCTTTATAAAGAAGATATGGGTAGAGTGGGTAATCAACAAGTTGGTTTTTTATGAGTTTATAATTACGAGTTTGGCCTGTTCGGAAATATTTTTCGGCATCCAGATATTGCAGCCGTTGTTTTGTATATATGTCGATCTCATTCTCTGCACTGACACTACTCCCCTGTAAGACTAACAACAAAGCCAGAAAGTAGCTTGCAATGCGTGTGTGATAGTGCATATTTAGCCAATATGACTGACGGTGGATGCTTGCCGTGACAGGTAATGAATCTTGCGGCTATTATCTTTAGATGAGTCAATCCAGTTGGTTAGCTCATCCCAGCTTTCTATATCATCTTTGCAGTCAGCTTTGTCCATATCAAAAATACCCTGACCTTTTTCTGCACCTTTTACATAGTTCATGCTATCCCATAGCAAAGTTACAAAAGGGATATCCAGATGACTCAAAAATTTGATTAGTGGTAAATAGACTGGTGACTCTTTTTTCACTCTGTTGGCGACTACACCAATTTTTATCGGATATGAGCGTACCTTACCGATCAGAATTAGATCCTTAATAAAGTCTGATGTGGCATGAATGTCTATGGGTGAGGGTGTTACAGGGATAATAATGGTATCTACCTTTTTGATTAGATCCTGTAGTTCAAAACCATTCATACCAGCAGGTACATCGATGATCAGTTGTTGTGTATCCAGAGGGACACGCAATTTCCATGAACGAGTCACCGTAGAGAAACGCTCATAGGCCGTAATGAGATTGATATTGGCACTGGTCTCCGATCTGAGACTATGCCACATACTGCTGGAAGCCTGTGGATCGTAGTCCATCAAGGTCGTTCGAAAACCGTTATTGGCATAATAGCTGGCGACGTTGGTACTAATGGTCGTCTTGCCACAGCCACCCTTACCGTTGAGGATTAATATAGTGTGTTCTAGATTGCTCATGGTACTCATATCCTTCGAGTAGGATTCACGTTACAAGTTATCTGAAACTGCAGCGGAAATCTTCAAAGTAGTGTGAATTACGGGTTTGATGTGATTCACACTTTTAAACATATTCTTAATTGTCGGACAAAATCCTTATTTATTAAGTATTTATCCAATAGTTTTAAGATTGTTTACAATCTTAGTGAGTAAAACTTCAATTAATACAGCAGCTTAATAGCCCAAACGTTCAAATTCTCGCAACAAATTTTGTAGTATCGTTTCCCATGCAGGCTCAAATATAGCGCGCGTACTAAGCTCTCTACGCCATAGTTTTGCCCCTGGAAGTCCATGAAATAACCCTAATATATGGCGGGTTATGTCATGTACAGGTCGGTTGCGACTATGCTGTTCAATATAGTCGACGAGTTCTGCCATAATTTCGGTACGCTTTTTTATCGGTGTATTTGAACCATAGAAGCGCTGATCGGCATCATGCAGGATGTAGGGGTTGTGGTAGGCCTCTCGGCCGATCATGGCCCCATCTATTGAAATTCCCTGTTCTTTACCCAGGATGAGCTGTTCAGCTTGTTGCAGGCTGTGTATGCCGCCGTTGATGATAAACTGAAGCTGCGGGAAATCCGCCTTTAAACGATAGACCAAATCATAGCGTAGGGGAGGGATCTCACGGTTCTGTTTCGGACTGAGGCCACTGAGCCAGGCCTTACGAGCATGTACAATAAAGATCTCGCAGCCTGCAGCTGAAACGGTATCAACAAAACGGTATAACAACTCATAACTATCCAAATCGTCGATGCCAATACGGTGCTTCACCGTTATGGGAATATTTGGCACCGCATGCTTCATAGCGGCGACACCCTCGGCGACGATATCCGGGCTTGCCATAAGACAGGCACCAAAACTGCCGGATTTAACCCGAGCACTGGGGCAGCCAATATTCAGGTTTATTTCATCGTAACCATAATCAGAGGCTATGTTGGCGCACTCGGCCAAATCGGTAGGGTCACTCCCCCCCAGCTGCAGTGCCAGAGGATGCTCCTGAGGGTTGTATCCCAGGAGACTCTCACAATCTCCCTTAATAATGGCCTGGGTTGTGATCATCTCTGTGTAGAGCAGGGTATGTTGGCTTATGAGACGCAAAAAATAGCGCTCATGCCTGTCGGTCCAGTCCAGCATAGGTGCAATGCATAAGGTATGTGGATACACGTAGCTTTATTCCCAGCGAAATAGTCGTGAGCTTAGTATTAGAAACACCAGGGTCAGCAGTAACAGTACCAACAGATCATCAGCGACCTGCAGAAGCCCATGACCATCGATCATAATGGCACGGGTGGCATTCACTACATGGGTGAGAGGCAGGAGTTGGGATATTTGGCGAAGAATCTCTGGTGAGCCCTCCAGTGAGAACCATACGCCAGAGAGAAACATCATCGGCCATGTGAGAAGATTTAAGACACCACCGGCCATCTCTTCACTGGCAATACGCGACGCGGACAGTAGCCCCAGTGAGATCATGCACATGGAGCCCAAGGCAAACACCAGAAACAGGCTGAGATAGGAGCCATTCATGGTGAAGTTCAAAAACAGATCGGTCCCAAAGTAGACCGCCATACTAATGGCCATGATTAACCATAATCTGGATATCACCTGTGCGGTAAGAAATTCAAATGCAGTAAGCGGGGTCGCTTTGAGACGTTTTAGCATACCGTTTTTGCGGTAGCGAACAATCACATAGCCGACCCCAAACAGGGCCGAGAACATCATGTTCATACTCAAAATACCGGGCAAGAGCCAATCCACATAACGAATCTCCTCACCGCTGACCGTAGCCTTGCTGAAGTGCAGCTGGTTGTCTGCCAGTAATAGTTTCTCCAGCAGGTAACCATTGGCTGAATCACTGTTGATCCAAAAGCGATCATCGTTGCCATCGATGAGCATATCCAGCTGATGTCTCTCTACCTTAACGATAGCCTGGGCTTTATCTGCGATCGGAATGAACTGGATGTAGCGCGTGGTGAAGAAATCGCTGTCAATCTGACTCCTTTGGTCATATATCCCTACTTTAAACATGTCTTTGTCACCACCAGAAAAGGCAAAGGCAAATCCTGTAATGAGTAGAATGGGCATGATCAGATTCCAGCTCAAGGAGGAGCGATCGCGTACAAACTCCTTGTTTCTCGCCTTGAGTACGGACATAAATCGTTGTATTTTCATAGGGATACTCTGTTTGAATCCGTTCAATCGAAAAAAAAGTGTGTCGCCATTATAGCCAAGCCGCCTTGATGCCGATAACTTCTTGCAGTTAATGATAAAAAACCAATAAATAGGTATACGAACAGTCATGTTATCTCGGGCACGCATATTTGTCCTGTTATTGATTATGGGTTTTTACTCACCCTTGATGGCAGGAACTGTGGATTTCTCTGACATCCAGAAACTTCTGAGCAAGGGTGAGGCAGAGGCCGCCTATGTACGCCTTATATCTATGCAGGCGAAGTATGAAGGCGAGTTGGAATACGACCTGTTAATGGCACAGGCCGCGTTATTGACGGAAAGGACCAATATTGCCCAGTTTGTGTTGGAGCGGGTATTGATCATCCAGCCCAAACACCATCAGGCACGGCTGCTCATGGCCAGTGCCTATGCCCGTTTGGGTCGGCCAGTCTTGGCCAGAGCGGAACTATTGGTGGTTCTTGCGGCAAAGACGGCTAAGCCAAAAGTAAAAAAACAGGCTGAGTCGATGCTTAAGCAGTTGTCTGCGGCAGAGACTACCAATCGCATGGCTGCCTATGTGGCGATGGGATTTGGTTATGACGGCAACGCCAATGCCGCTACTAGCAGTCAAACATTTGATGTTTTTGGTATTACCTATGATCTAACACCACAAAGTACAGCGACCAGATCGATGAGTGCGATGCTCAATCTTGGTATGAGCTGGCAGCACCAACTGGAGTCCAAGTCGCTGGTTTTTGCGACACTGGATTGGCGTGCGAATATCTTTCCCCAGGCTTCATTTGTTAATAATGACGTTGCACGTTACCAATTTGGCTGGCAAAAGCCTCGGCATTATTCATTGGTCTATCAGGGCGGTAATGTGAATGTTGACGCTGCCTATAATAATGCCAGTAATCATTTGCTCGGTATGTGGAATATTGGGAAACGGGGTGATTCTAATATTTTTCTTCGTGTTGGTGAGCTGCATTACCTGGCATCTCAAAACAGCAAAGATGTGATGCAGTACCAGTTAGGCGGGACATTCTCTTTGGAAAAATGGGTAAAGGAGACAAATTTAGCCACAATCCTGGCACAAGATGTAGCGGTTTTATCCACTTCACCCTATGGGCGCGACATGATTGGCCTGAATATGCGTACAAAACTCAAAACCTTGAACCCGTTCACGGTGAGCATAGGTGCTGGTGTTCTATATTCTGAATACAGAGGTTTGTTTTTTGGTCTGGGAAGACAGGAAAGACAGTCGAGTTTGAATGTGGGACTCCACACCAAACGATGGACGAACTGGGAGCTTAGCCTCGACTTAGCTTACACAGACACATGGTCTACGGTCACTTTGTATGACCACGAACGATTTACCCTAGGCTTGAAATTCAAGCGCAACTATGTGAGGTAACGCTTATGAATACTAAGCGTAACATCCAGACAAACCCGACCCATCTTCAATCATTGTTGAAATGGTTTTCTTTAATTCTGATGGCGATATCCATTATGTCCCTGCCTTCTGTTGTCTCAGCAGATGAACCAGAAGCAGGCAAAATAATCTTTATCTTCGGCCAGGCATGGAAACACGCCACCGATGGTGGTAAACGCGATCTCAAACGCGGGATGGTGGTGAGAGTCGGTGAGACCATAGAGACATCCTCTAATGGCCAGGTACAGATCCGTATGAATGACAATGGACTGATTGCCATTCGCCCTGGTAGCCAGTTCAAGATACAGGCCTTCAAATTTAGTGGTGTAGAGGGAGCCGGTAGTAGCGATGATAAAAGCTACTTCCAGTTATTAAAAGGCGGCTTCCGTTCCATTACTGGCGCTGTGGGTCAGCGTAACAAGCAGGCCTATAGAGTGACTACACCGGTAGCCACCATTGGTATACGTGGTACCGATTATACCGCCCGGTTGTGCTCTGCTGATTGCCTACAAGCGGATGGCTTATATATCGGTGTATGGCAAGGCGGTGTCAGTTTGAGCAATGAAACCGGTGTCGCTGATATCGATGCGGGTCAATTCGGTTTTGTCGCTGATGCCAATACCAGCCCGGCCTCTGTTAATAGTGTGCCCGCTGGTCTCCTGGTGGCCAGTAGTGGACAGATTGAAGCCAGTCAGGGACAACAGACTACAGCCAGTGCCGCTGGGACAGATGTCACAGAGTTATTATTGTTGGCTTCTGCCGATACTGTACCCGAGCCAACGTCGCTGTCTGATGTGATTGTGGAAGAGATAGTGGTTGTAACCCCTACCATCTCACTGCCCTCTACGGGTACGGCCACATACAGTATGGCGTCTGTAACCGGTAGTAATACAACTACCGGTGCAACCTTCGTTACTGGGACTACGGCCAATCTGACGGCTAATTTTGTGAATCCGACAGTAGACGCCGATGTGAACATCAGTCTGAGTGATGGTGCCAATTGGGATGGCGCGGCTACGGGTATGGCGCTCAATACGGATGGCAGCTTCAGCGGTGCGATGACGGGGAGCTCGACGACTCTTCTGGACAGCAGCACAACCAGTGGTACTTTCTCCGGTGGTTTGACCGGTCTGGGTGACGGCACGATTCCCACTGGGGCGACGCTGGATGTGAGTATGCAGTCTGATTTCCCTCTTGATGGGTCACAGACCCTGGACGCCAGCTTCACCCTGCAATAAGCCCCCAAGCTGTGATGCCGTTCAAACATGAACGGCGTCACACTTTTTACTCTTCAGAAAAACTTTCCCCTTATATATTCAAGACTGCCTCAGGCTCTGCCGATAAATGTATACATGAGATATTTATACCTATTATTTGTGCTGTTACTGAATACACCGTTGTGGGCACAGGAGTCGCTGCAGCTGAGTCATACGGTGGTGGATGTGGAACAGACCAGTACCGGAGCGCGTATTAATTACCGCCTGAACCTTGCCAATTCTGGGACACATGATTTTCGTGATATCCATCTTGTCCTGCATGATGTGAGCCTCTCCCTAACGGATGTCAGCGGCAGTCTTGATATTCATGCATTATCCTCAGGACACCATAAATACAGGTTTTTAAACGTGGAGTCTGCCTTGAGTGGTGCACAGCAGCTGCAGTCTGAAGACTTACTCTTTCACTTGCAGGCAGTTGATGAGCAGGGACAACTCTATAGCACCCTCATTCGTAGTAAAGGAGTAAGCCAATGACCAGCATACGTCAGGGTTTACTGCTGTTAGGTCTATGTGCGGCTATGCCACTGCAGGCACTGGAACGGGTAAGTGTTAGTAGCCAAAATGGTCAGGCCAATGGCAATAGCTATCTGGTTGCTAATAGCGCTGATGGCCGTTATATCGCCTTTGATTCAGATGCCTCGAATCTGGTTGCAGGGGATACCAATGGTGTACGGGACGTGTTTATTCGTGACCGCGTCAGTGGCATGTTGGAGCGTGTCAGTATCAGTTCTTCCGGGACACAGGCCCTCCATATCAGTGCAGCAGCCGGTGTCAGTGCCGATGGCCGTTATGTCAGTTTTCAGTCTCGAGGGGCATTGGCCCCTGGTGCCAGCGATGGTGTGTATCAGATATATCGTCGTGATCGTGTCCGTGGTGTCACTCAATTGGTGAGTGCCGGCAGCGGTGGTGTGGCCGGAAATGCAAACAGCATGCGTTCTAGCATTAGCGCCAATGGTCGCTATATTTTGTTTTATTCCAGTGCCAATAATCTTGCTGCGGGCGATAGCAATGGTGTGCGCGATGTCTTTCTAAAGGACATGCAGACCGGTACTGTCGAACGTATCAGCGTAAGCTCTTCGGGTGTGGCTGGAAACGGTGAATCCTTTGAAGCCGCAATGAGTCCAGATGCGCGTTTTGTCGCCTTTACCTCAATGTCAACGAATCTAACTGGAAGCACCATAGCCAAGCAACGCCACATCTATTTACGTGACCGCCAAACTGGCAATACCAGAATAATCAGTAAAACGGCTTCCGGTGTATTAGCAAACCAGACAACATTTTCTCCTGCCCTGAGTGATGATGGTCGCTATGTGGTGTATTACAGTAAGGCCAATAATCTGGCCGCTGGAACCACTGGAGCGAGTCTGCAAATCCTTTTTTTCGATGGCAACAGTGGAAATACGACGCTGCTCAGTCGGGGAATCTCAGGCTCTGAGGGTAATGACCTCAGTTACAGCCCTAGCATTAGTGCAGATGGTCGTTTTGTCTCATTTACCTCCTTTGCGAATAATTTAATTAGTGGCGATAGCAATGGCGTAGCAGATATTGTGCTACTGGATCGACAGAAAAATGAGATGCAGATTATTACCCAGTCTGAAGCTGGAGTGTTGGGAAATGGCACAGCCATAGGCACACCAGCTCTCAGTCGAGATGGCAACAGTATCGCCTTTTCTACCTATGCCAGTAATTTACTCAGTGGCGATAGCAACAACGTTTCCGATATATTTGTTCGTAACCTCAATACCAACACAGTCCCCATTGCCAGTGCTGGTGCGGATCAGCATCTGCAGTGCAGTGGCGTTGACAGCAACGTGACTCTGGATGGCCGAGCCTCCAGTGATGCCGATGGTGATGAGTTGAGTTACGCCTGGTCTGTGGCTGGAGGACAATATACCGGTGCTGCTATTACTGTCCCGATGGCATTGGGTAGACACCTTGCGACACTAAATGTTGATGACCAGCGTGGTGGTGTGAATAGTGACACTTTGACGATTAATATTAGCGACACCGTTGCGCCAAATCTGGTGCTGGCCACTGAAAAATTACTCGAAGCCGGTTCCAGAGCAGGTAGCGACTATGACCTTAATCCAGTCGCTAGCGATCTGTGTAGTGGTGTAAGTCTGACTATTAGCCCGAGTATGAACATATACCCATTGGGTGAAACCCTGGTTAGTGTCAGTGCCAGTGATAGCAGTGGTAATACTACCGAGGCTAGTCAACGCATACGGGTAGAAGATAGCATCGCCCCAATCTTAACGGTTCCTGCTGATATCCGTCGTGAAGCGGATGCCAGACAGACTGTCATTGATATTGGTGCAGCTACCGCCACAGATATCTTTGATGTAACTATCGATAATGATGCCCCTGCGAGTTTTGGCGTAGGTAGTACCACGATCAATTGGCAGGCCACGGACAGCAATAGCAATAGTACTACTGGTCGTCAAATCGTTACCGTCGAAGACACTACCGCACCTGTGTATGGTGCGATAAATGCCATAACACAAGAAGCTACAGCAGTACGAACTCCGCTGCAGCTAAGCGCTCCACTAGTGACAGATATCTTTAGCGTAAATCTGAGCAGTAATGCACCGGCGGATTATGCACTGGGTAACACAATGGTGAACTGGCGTGCCGAAGATATCCATGGCAACGTCAGCACGGCGGACCAGCTCGTTACTATTCAGGACACAACGGCACCGGTCATAAACATCCCTGCAGATATGGTAATAGAGGCCAGTGGCGTACTGACCCCTGTGCAGCCCGGCACGGCCAGCGTCGAAGACATCTTCCCTGTGAGCATACAGAACGATGCGGCAGCCAGTTTACCGCTGGGCCAGCATAGCGTGACCTGGACCGCCACAGACAGCAGTGGCAACAAGAGCCAGGCCACGCAGCGAATTACGCTACAGGATACAACCGCCCCTATACTGGAAGTGGTTAGTGAGATAGTGGTGGAGGCTCAGGGTGTATTTACCCCGGTAATCCTGCCAGCGGTCAATAGCATGGATCTGTTTACGTTAACGGTGAGCAATAATGCCCCCGCTTTATTCCCGCTCGGTTCTACCATAGTTACCTGGGTGGCAGTAGACATCAATGGCAACCAGACTCAGGCTACTCAGGTGGTTAGGGTCGTGGATACCACAGCGCCGTCTGCTGAGATTACTCAGCTGCGAGATGAGATCTGGCCACCCAATAACAAAATGGTCAAGGTTGCACGTGTACGTGACTTGAAAGATTTGGTTGATGCCCAGCCGCAGCTGACAGCGCTTGTAGAATGGGAGCATGCCTCGGACAGTAAGCATCATCAACGAGCTACGAAACAAAAGACGGCTCATCGTACAGTGAAACATGGTGATCATGATCGTCGTGGTGGCGGTACAAGTTCTAACTCTCGTGACAAGAAGCTCAAGCATGATAAAAAAAGTCATCATGAAGATAGACGTTCTTCCATGCATGACAAGAAATCAGACTGGAAATTGGTGCAGAAGGGTGATGAATGGTACCTCTATGTACGTGCAAGTATGGATGGCCGTAAGCATGTGCGTAGCTACAATATCACCATTACCCTGAGTGATAATGCCGGCAATCAGTCCCTTCATACGATGCTAGTGAGTGTGGAGCATAAACATCAACATGAAGGTAAACGCCACAGCGACGAGTAATCCTTTTGGCAAAAGAATTATCTTCCTGATTAGCATGTTATATTCAGTAAATGGATAGGTTGAAATCACTTCACACAATTCGTTTAGCCCTCGCACTGGGTATTAGTATTCTGTTTTTGTTGCAGGCAAGTGGTTACCTGCATATTCCTATGTTGAATAAACTTGAATTAGCCGCATACGACACCCGTGTGCGGCTTAATCTTCAATCTGATACAGACCCACGCATCGTCATCGTTGATATCGATGAAAAAAGCCTGAAAGATCTGGGTCATTGGCCATGGCACCGTGATCAATTAGCGCAACTGCTTCGTCAACTGGTTGATCGCTATGGTGTGGCCCTGGTGGGTTTTGATATGGTGTTCGCCGAAGCCGATGACAGTAGCGGCTTGAAGGTTTTAGAACATTTAAAGCAGAAAGGTTTACGAGGTCATCCTCGGTTTGAAGCCGAAGCCAAAATACTTTCCCGACAACTCAATTACGATGAAATATTTGCAAAAAGCCTTGAGGGACGTCCTGTTGTGCTGGGTTATTTCTTTCAGTCCCGCACGATAAATACACAACATAATATCGGTCGCTTACCTAAACCTTTGCAATTTAACACTGCAATGCCAAAGAAATTGCCCCTAGTCGTTGCTGCGGGTTTTGGTGCCAATCTACCTCGCTTACAGAACGCAGCCTTAAATGCTGGCTTTATTGATATCCCAATAATGGATGATGATGGCATCATTCGCAAAGTTGTTTTGATACAAGAATACAATGGCAAATACTACTCATCATTGGCCTTGTCGATGGCGTTGGAATTTATGCAGACGCAAGAGATAGAGTTGCTGGTTGCCCCAGGCTATGACGGGGATGTTAATTACGGTTTGGAACAGATCCGTATTGCCGACAGCATTACTATCCCAGTTAATGAACGTGCCGCTACTCTGATTCCATATAAACGTGGCTATCCTGCCTTTCCCTATATATCCGCCAGTGATGTGATTAGTGGTAGAGCCGATCCTGCTGCTCTGGAAAATGCAATTGTATTGGTGGGCACTACAGCCGCAGGTCTTTTGGACAATCGAAATACACCGGTTCAATCAGTGCACCCAGGTGTCGAGATTCATGCCAGTCTCATTTCCGGTATTCTTGATCAAAGTTTGCGTCACCGTCCTGCCTACATGCTGGGCGTGGATGTGGTTGCTCTGCTATCAATTGCACTGTTATTGATATGGTGGTTACCACGACTGGAGGCGCTCGGCACGCTATTATTAGCAGCGGGCTTGATGTTGTTTATGATCGGCCTGAATTATCTGTTGTGGGCAGAATTATTGCTGGTGGCGCCTATCGCAAATCAACTTGTTCTTATTACAGTATTGTATGTTTATTACAGTAGTTATGGTTTCTTTGTTGAGGGGAGAAGCAAAACCATCCTTGCCAGACGCTTTGGTCAATACGTCCCACCAGAGATCGTTGAGGAGATGAGTCGGCAACAGGGCGACTACGGTTTACATGGCCAAACCCGTAATATGACAGTTATGTTTGTAGATATTCGTAGTTTTACCCATATTGCAGATAGCCTGGAACCACGCCAATTGACCCAGCTGATGAATATATATCTAACAGAAATGACTAACGTGATCCACCAACATCACGGCACTGTGGATAAATATATTGGCGATGCAATTATGGCTTTTTGGGGAGCCCCATTACACAATTCAAATCATGCCAGGGATGCATTGAATGCATCGTTTGAGATGCGAAAAGGTTTGTCCAAACTTAATGAACAATTAGCGCGTAAGGGCCTGCCCAACGTAGACATAGGAATAGGCATTAACAGTGGTGAGATGAGCGTTGGAAACATGGGATCCAATTTCCGCATGGCATATACCGTGCTAGGCGATGCAGTAAATCTGGCCAGTCGATTTGAGGGCCTGACTCAGTATTATCATGTGCCGGTAATTGTGGGTGAATCCATGAAACTGTTTCTGAGTGACTATCGTTTTCGCATTTTGGATAAAGTTCGTTTTAAAGGACGCGAAGGTAGCACTATCCTTTATCAGCCTGTTTGCCGCCAGGAGGATCTAACCGAGGAGAAAGAAAAGGAGTTGGGCGAATATCATTTGGCCATGCAACTTTATTATCAGCAGTTGTGGTCAGAGGCAAAATCAAGATTTGAGAAATTGTGCAGCAGTTACCCGGATGACAGCATTTATTTATTATATCTAGAACGTACGCAGAACATGTTAGACCAACCTAAAATAGAAAATTGGGACAAAATATGGCTGCATGATACGGTTAAAGAGGTTTTGCAGTAATAAGCATTACATGCTTAGGCGCGTAGTTCGCGACCGGTCAACTCGATAAAAAGATCTTCCAGTGTCCGTTCCCGGATGCGTAACTTGTCCAGCTTTATCCCTTGTTGTAGTAATTCCGTTATGGATTGATTTACATCCTGAGAATAGAAGGTCACCATTTCTTTACGCTGTATGGCATTTTCGGGTAAGGCTATGGATTGCGGGATATCGCTACGGGGAATTTGCAGAATGACATCGTTAAAGTGCTGATGTAGCAGGGCATCGGGTGTGTCCTGAGCGATAATCTTGCCGTGATCCATAATGGCGATCTCATCACACAGTACATAGGCCTCTTCCATGTAGTGGGTGGTGAGGAGAACGGTTTTTCCGCGTGCCTTAACAGTATTGATCAGATCCCAAAAGTTACGACGGGCCTGCGGATCCAGACCGGTGGTGGGTTCATCCAAAAAAACGATCTCTGGATCATTAATCAGGGCGATAGCCAGCAGCATACG
>JAOUJT010000141.1 GCA_029883105.1 Gammaproteobacteria bacterium | reverse complement strand
GGTGTGGTTACGATAGGCTCAACCTTTGTCACCATTGCCACCAAGGGTGTAAACAGTGACGTGGCCAAGTGGCTACTACCCGAACCACGCGGTGGAGCAAAGGTAGTGGAGTCACACTTTCCAGGCACGGTGAGTAACGATTATCAAAAGACCCAGGCTGAATACAATGACTATTTGAAGCGCTTGATAGAACAAAAACAGCGTGGCTGGACACTGAAGAAGGGTTGGCTGAGTACGCCACATGTTGGTGAAAAGCAGGTCTTCCAACTGGAAGTCAATAACGCTGAGGGTAAGTCGCTGGCAGGGGCAAAGATCGTTGGTCGTTTCCTGCGACCCTCCAACATCAAAGATGATGTGGATTTTGTCATGCAGGAGGTATCCAGTGGTCGCTACCAAGCGGAATTGGCGCTGCTCTACCCTGGTAACTGGAATATGGTGCTATATATCCGCCATGGTGAAGACCTGCACGAACTACAGGCCAGCACCTATATTGAGGCCGCCAGATAGCTCTGAATGGCTAGCCTGGATGACAAAGACTGCTATCACTGCGGTCTGCCGGTTCCCTCGGGAAGTCATTATTCTGTCCGTATAGATGGCCAGGAGCGGGGGATGTGTTGCCCCGGTTGTCAGGCGGTGGCTGAGGCCATTGTCTCTTCCGGTCTGACCGACTACTACAAACATCGAACTGATCAGGCTCGCAGTGCCAGAGATCTGGTGCCCGCGGCCTTAAAACAGCTGGAGCTGTATGACCGCCCCGAGTTACAGCGTAGTTTTGTCTCGGTGCAAGACGATAATAAGCGTGAAGCAGCACTGATCCTCGAAGGCATCACTTGTGCTGCCTGTGTCTGGCTGAATGAACGCCATGTGAATAGTCTGCCGGGGGTTATCGACTTCCGCATCAATTACTCTACCCATCGTGCGCGTGTGCAGTGGGACAACAGTCAGATCCAGTTAAGCGATATCCTCAAGGCTGTTACCAACATCGGTTATATTGCCCACCCTTTTGATCCCGGTCGCCAGGAAGAGATCCACAAACGTGAACGCAAACTGGCCATGCGTCGTCTTGCGGTGGCCGGTCTTGCGGCGATGCAGGTGATGATGATCTCCGTGGGTCTGTATGCGGGCGATTACTATGGCATCGATGAAAATATAAAGGGCTTCCTACGCTGGATCGCGCTGTTTCTGACCCTGCCGGTACTTTTTTATTCCGCACGACCTTTTTTTACATCTGCCTGGGGTGACCTGAAACGCAGGCAACTGGGTATGGATGTGCCGGTATCGTTGGCCATAGGTGGGGCCTTTATGGCCAGTGTCTGGGCCACCTACAGTCGTAGTGGCGAGGTCTATTTTGATTCGGTCACCATGTTTACCCTGTTCCTGCTGACCTCTCGGTATTTGGAGATGGGGGCCAGACAAAAGGCTGGACAGGCGACCGAGGAGCTGGTCAAGCTGTTACCGTCCATGGCCACCCGGATAAAGGATGGTCTGCAAGAGGTGGTGACGGTGGCCGAACTGGCACCAGGTGATCAGGTTTTGATCAAACCGGGGGAAAGCGTACCCGCCGATGGGACCGTGCTCAGCGGACTCTCCAGTGTCGATGAGTCCCTGCTTACAGGAGAAAGTCTGCCCCGAGCCAAGCAAGCCGGTAGTGAACTGATCGGCGGTACGGTAAACATCGAAAGCCCGCTGACCATGCAGGTGGATAAGGTCGGCCAGGATACGGTGATCTCTGCCATTCAGCGTCTGCTGGACAGGGCTCAGGCGGAAAAACCCAGGATAGCGATGCTGGCGGATCGTGCTGCGGCCTGGTTTGTGGGAGCGATACTGATACTGGCGACCGTGGTCGGGAGCTATTGGTATCTGCACGAGCCTGCGCAGGCATTCTGGATTGTGTTGTCGGTGTTGGTGGTGACCTGCCCCTGTGCACTGTCACTGGCAACACCGGTGGCATTGACCGCAGCCACCAGCGCCCTAACGCGTAATGGTCTGCTCACCACCCGTGGTCATGCACTGGAGACTCTGGCGCGTACCGACCGTATTGTTTTCGACAAGACAGGTACCCTGACGACGGGACAGTTGCAACTGTCGAAGGTGAGACTGATGGGGGATGAGGCCCGCCAGCACTGCTGTGATCTGGTGGCGGCACTGGAAAGAGGCTCTGAACATCCGGTGGCCAGGATCCTGCTGGAACAGGAGCAGATCCGGCTGGATACCGAGGCGGTGCAGGCCCGACCAGGCTATGGCGTAGAAGGCAAGATACACGGACAAACTTATCGGGTAGGGCATTTTGATTATGTAGCGGAGATCGCAGGGGAACAAGATGAGCCTGCTGTAGAAGCGGGCACGGCGGTCTATTTGGGTACTGAATCCAGATGGCTGGCACAGTTTGTCTTGAGTGATGAGTTGAGAGTAGGGGCCCATTCAGCCATTGAAAACCTGCAAGCTCTGGGTATTGAGGTGGAATTACTCAGTGGTGATCGTGAGCAGGAAGTGGCTCGCATCGCTACGCAGTTGGGCATAGAAAAATATTATGCTCAGCAACGCCCCGATGACAAGCTGTTACATATACAGGCCCTGCAAGAGCAGGGCATTGTGCTGGCCATGGTGGGTGACGGCGTCAATGACGCACCGGTGCTGGCTGCCGCCCAGGTATCCATCGCCATGGGCAGTGGAACCCAACTGGCACATGCCAGTTCAGACATGGTGTTATTTTCAGAGCAGCTATCGCATCTGGCTGAGGGTATGCTCATGGCCCGCCGCACCATGAGTATTATCAAACAGAATCTGGCCTGGGCTATTGGCTATAACCTTATCGCCCTGCCTTTGGCATCAATGGGGATGGTGGCACCGTGGATGGCAGCCATCGGTATGTCCGCCAGTTCGCTGGTGGTCGTGGTCAATGCCTTGCGTCTATCCACCGCTGGCAGTCAGAATGGTAACGTGCGCCTGATAGAGCAACAGGCACGCTGAACCATAAAACCATAGCGGAGTTACATGCTTAGGGCAGGCTTTGCTGGCAAGATAGACAAAACATGGAAAACAACTGACAGGAACTCCGATGGAAATCCTCTACATGCTTATCCCTCTGGGCTTGATCGTGATGATCATCGCCATTATTGCCTTTCTCTGGGCGATTAAAAGTGGCCAATATGAAGACCTGGACGGACCGGCACACCGTATCCTGATGGACGATGATGATCCTCTGATTCCACGACGTAAGAGTGCTGATAACTTGAAGGATGAGCAGGGATCAGATAATATTAGTCGCAACTGATAGACCTTAGAAATAGGACGGGTATAGACATGAAAGAACTCTTCACCTTTGAAAATGCTCCCATGACCATCGTTGTCGCTTTGATTGCCTGGGCCTGGTTCAGTGTTTTGTCTGTGGTTATCTTTCGTTAATACTACAAGTTAACGGAAGGCTAAAAAAAGGCCTCCACCGCATAGCGGGGAGGCCTTTTTTGTGTGCCCGTGAAAAGTCGCGGTTTAGTATTCCATCTGGTCAGCCATGGCGTTTTTAAGTTTTTTCATCGCATTCTTTTCCAGCTGACGGATGCGCTCGGCAGAGACGCCATAGATGGCCGCCAGCTCATGCAGTGTCTGCTTCCTATCGCTCAACCAGCGTTGTTGCAGGATATCCTGGCTGCGCTCATCCAGCTGCGCCATCGCCGTCGACAGATTTTCCATCATATAGCTTTCGCTATTGGCCGATTCCAGCAACTGGGAGGGATCCTCGCTGCTACTTTGCAGATAACTGGCTGGTGCGCTGGTGGGCTTATCATCGTCATCATCGGTGAGATCGAAGCCGATGTCCTGGCCGCTCATGCGCGATTCCATCTCCACCACGACCTCAGGGCTGACCCCCAGTTTTTCGGCTACGGCCTCCACCTCGGCGCGGTTGAACCAGCCCAGACGTTTCTTGGAATTACGCAGATTAAAGAACAACTTTCGCTGTGCCTTGGTGGTGGCCACCTTGACGATACGCCAGTTGCGCAGGATGAACTCGTGCATCTCGGCCTTGATCCAGTGCACGGCGAAGGAGATCAGGCGTACACCCACCTCGGGGTCGAAACGCTTAACCGCCTTCATCAGGCCGATATTGCCTTCCTGGATCAGGTCCGCTTGAGCCAGACCGTAGCCACTGTAGCCACGGGCGATAAATACCACGTAGCGCAGCTGTGAGAGGATCAATTGGCGTGCTGCCTCCAGGTCATTGTCCCGGTGATAGCGTATGGCCAGCTCCTTCTCCTCTTCTGCGGAGAGCGCGGGTACGGTGTTTACGGCCTGAATGTAGGATTCCAGGCTGCCGGTAGGGACGGCCAGTTGCAGCTCCTTACCAAAACTCATAGGACTTACCCTCTTAAATAATATGGGACCAATATTAGCACTCTCGGAAATAGAGTGCCAAGTGCTTACGAAGTTCCGTGACATTGCTGCAACAGAAAGCGCTAACGTGGTTCAATTTGGCTCAAATGACGGCCAACTGCGATCCAGGAACCCACCAGCCCCAGTAACATGCCACCGCTGAGAATAGTCGCAGAGAGCGTAAAGTCCAGTAATCCCAGGCTGTAGGCACTTCCATAGAGCCCGGTGAGTCGGGTGACAGGTTCCTGTAACAGGAGGATAGATATGTCCACCAGGATCAGGGCCAGCAGGCCACCAAACAGACCATACCAGACACCGTAATAGAGGAAGGGACGGCGGATGAAGGCGTTGGTGGCACCAATCAGCTTGGTGATGATGATCTCATCACGCCGATTTTCTATGGCCAGGCGGATGGTATTGCCCACCGTCAACAAGACCGCCAGCCCAAGCAGGATAGCGATGATCATCACTCCGCGCTGGATGGTCTCAAGGATGGCAAACAGACGCTTCAGCCATTGCATGTCCAGTTGTGCCACATCCACCTCGGGCAATCGCTTGAGACCGTTAACCAGAGCCTCTGCCTGGCTCGGATCGTCATCGACCAATAACGGACGCAAAACCAATACCGAGGGCAGCGGGTTGCTATTCAGATTGTCGAGTACAGCACCGAAGCCGGATTGGGACTGAAATTCGGCCAGTGCCTGTTCAGCAGATATGTACTGTACCGCTTGGATGTCACGGCGTTGTTCAAGGCGGTGTGCTAAGGCCAAGGCTTGATCCTCACTGACCTGGTTTTTCAGGAACAGTGACACCTGGGTGCTATCATCCCAGTTGCCACCAGCCTGTTGCAGGTTGTCGAGCATCACATACAAGCCCGTGGGCAGGGCCAGGGCGATGCCGATCACCGCTGCCGTCATCAGGGTGGCAAAAGGGGTCCGAAACAGACGACCCAGGCTTTGTATCGCCATGCTCAGGTGGAGGGTGAAATAGCCCGACAACCAGGAACGCTGGTGCCCACGCGAGGCTCCCTGGCGCAGTTCGCGTGGACTGGTTACCGGGGGCGCCTGACGTGTACCTTGACTCCGCCTCACGCCCTGGCCCCTTTGGGATAACCATCGGCCACCAGCTGACCTTGTTGTAGTTTCAGTACCCGGTAGGGCAGGCGTGAAATCATATCCAGATCATGGCTGGCGATGAGCACCGATACACCCACCTGATTGAACTGTTCAAACAGGCCCATAATCTCCCAGGAGAGGGCCGGGTCCAGATTACCTGTGGGCTCATCTGCCAGTAGCAGCGAGGGCTTGTGGACGATGGCCCGGGCGATGCCGATGCGCTGCTGCTCACCTCCGGAGAGGGTAATGGGGTACTGTTTTTCCTTGTTCAGCAGGCCAACCATGTCCAGCGAGGCACGTACCCGACGTTCGATATCGCTGCGGTTATAGCCACTGATGATCAACGGCAGTGCGACATTGTCAAACACCGTGCGGTCGAACAGCAGGCGGTGGTCCTGAAAGATAATACCCATCTTGCGCCGCACATAGGGGATCTTGCGTTTGGAGACTTTGGTGAGATTCTTTCCGTCGATCAATAATTGACCGCGACTGGGACGTTCAATGAGGGCGATGAGTTTTAACAGGGTACTCTTGCCCGCGCCAGAAGGACCGGTAAGAAAGGCCATCTCACCCTTGTCGAGCTGAAAGCTGACCTGGCTGAGGGCATCCTGGCTACCGGGGTAGCGCTTGGTGATGGAATCGAAACGTATCATAGCCCTAGTCTTTATGGTTTTGCTTAGAGAGTATCTTCGCTGGCGAACAGGGCCGCTACGAACTGATCGGCATTAAATACCTGCAGGTCATCAATGCCCTCGCCAACACCAATATAACGGATCGGCAGGCTCAGTTGCTGGGCAATGGGAAAGAGGATCCCCCCCTTGGCCGTGCCATCCAGCTTGGTGACGGTAATGCCACTGACCCCCAGAGCCTGATGAAACTCTCGGGCCTGGGTGAGGGCATTCTGACCGGTACCGGCGTCCAGCACCAGCATCACCTCGTGTGGGCCATCGGCATCGAGCTTTTGTATCACACGTTTTACCTTTTTCAACTCTTCCATCAGTCCCTGCTGGGTATGCAGGCGACCGGCGGTGTCGGCGATAAGGATGTCCACCTTTCTCGCCTGAGCTGCCTGTAGCGCATCGTGGATCACCGCTGCCGAGTCTGCACCACTAGCCTGGGCGATAACCGGGATGTCGTTACGCTCACCCCAAACCTGAAGTTGTTCCACCGCAGCAGCACGGAAGGTGTCGCCCGCCGCGAGCATGACCTTTTTGCCCTGATTCTGGAACTGCTTAGCCAACTTGCCGATGGTGGTGGTCTTGCCGGCACCGTTTATGCCCACCATGAGAATGATATAGGGTTGCTTACTGCTGTCGATCTGCAAGGGCTGGTGACTGCTCTGTAGTATCTGTCCCAAGTCCTGCTTCAGTGCCTGTAATAGTTCCTCACCATTGTTCAATTGGTGACGAGAGACCCGCTGAGTGAGGTCATCGATGATACCCTTGGTGGTATCGATGCCGATATCCGCCATCAACATGAGGGTTTCCAGCTCTTCTAGCAGTTCATCATCGATCTGTTTGGCACCCAGAAAGAGCGTGGCCATGCCCTCGGTGAGGCTGGCGCGAGTCTTGCCCAGCGAGGCCGTGAGTCGACCAAACAGGCCGGTGTTACTATTGGCCGCGGGGGTGTTTTCGTCTTTTGGGGTTTTCTTTTTGAAACCAAACATAAGGCTAAATGTCGTATTCCGTGTTCAGGTGGTTACAAGTGTCTGGACGATATCTTATCATTCTCTGTTTCCGGACATAACAATAGATAAAGCCATGCAGCCTATATATAGAAAATTACCCACTCAGCTCCTCGCCACCTTACTGCTGATATTACCCGGCGTA
Source organism: Gammaproteobacteria bacterium (assembly GCA_029883105.1). Taxonomy (GTDB): domain Bacteria; phylum Pseudomonadota; class Gammaproteobacteria; order Thiohalospirales; family Thiohalospiraceae; genus JABURT01. Next base: position 96 of record JAOUJT010000141.1, on the reverse strand, counting down.
GCTCTGGCCGAGGTACATGAATTCAGTCTCGACAACGGTATGAAGATCCTGGTGAAGGAGGATCATCGCGCACCGGTAGTCGTCTCCCAGGTCTGG
>JAOUJT010000140.1 GCA_029883105.1 Gammaproteobacteria bacterium | reverse complement strand
ATTGGCTACCTGTCACAGGAGCCGGAGCTGGACCCCGATAAAGACGTCCGTGGTAACGTCGAAGAGGCGCTGGGTGATCTCAAGGATGCACAACAACAGCTGGACGAAGTCTATGCCGCCTACGCCGAACCCGACGCCGATTTCGATGCCCTGGCAGCCAAACAGGCCAAGCTTGAAAACCTGTTGCAGGCCAGCGACGGCCACAACCTCGAACGTACCCTGGAGGTGGCTGCCGAAGCCCTGCGCCTGCCGCCCTGGGATGCGGATGTCACCAAGCTCTCCGGTGGTGAGCGCCGCCGTGTGGCGCTATGTAAATTACTATTGTCCAAGCCCGACATGCTGTTACTGGATGAGCCTACCAACCATCTGGATGCCGAATCGGTGGCCTGGTTGGAGCGTTTCCTGCACGACTACCCAGGCACCGTCGTCGCCGTCACCCATGACCGCTACTTTCTCGACAACGTGGCCGGCTGGATCCTGGAGCTGGATCGCGGCCATGGCATCCCCTGGGAAGGCAACTACTCCTCCTGGCTGGAACAAAAGCAGAACCGTCTGGAGATGGAACAGAAGCAGGAGTCTGCACACACCAAGGCGATGAAACAGGAACTGGAGTGGGTACGCTCCAACGCCAAGGGCCGTCAGGCCAAAAGCAAGGCGCGTATGCAGCGCTACGAAGAGATGTCCTCGAAGGAATACCAGAAGCGTAACGAGACCAACGAATTGTTCATTCCACCCGGCCCGCGTCTGGGTAACCTTGTGATTGAGGGCAAGGCGATCAGCAAGGGTTTTGGTGAGCGTTTACTGATTGACGGCCTCTCCTTCAACCTCCCTCCTGGCGGCATCGTCGGTATCATCGGTCCCAACGGTGCCGGTAAGACCACCTTCTTCCGTATGTTGGTAGGTCAGGAACAGGCGGATGCCGGCGAACTGCGCCTGGGCGAAACGGTACAGTTGGCCTATGTGGATCAAAGCCGCGATGCCCTGGGTGATGACAACACCGTCTGGCAAGAGATCTCGGAGGGACAAGACACCATGCAGATCGGCGAATTTGAGGTAAACTCGCGCGCCTATGTGGGTCGCTTTAATTTCAAGGGCTCGGACCAGCAAAAGAAGGTTGGCACCCTCTCCGGTGGTGAACGTAACCGTGTGCATTTGGCCAAGCTGCTCAAGAGCGGTGGCAACGTACTACTGCTAGATGAGCCCACCAATGATCTCGATGTGGAAACCCTGCGGGCGCTGGAAGAGGCGCTGCTGGAGTTCCCCGGCTCCGCCGTGGTCATCTCCCATGATCGCTGGTTCCTGGACCGTATCGCGACCCACATCCTCGCCTTTGAGGGTGATTCACACGTGGAATGGTTTGAGGGCAACTATGCCGACTATGAAACGGATCGCAAACGTCGCCTTGGCGAAGAGGCCGATCAGCCACACCGCATCAAATACAAGCGCATTGATGCTTAGCTTAGGACTCCTCCACTCTCACAAGAACCACAGCAGAGGAATATATAGTTAAAACAATAACATAGAAATATATGTTCATGTAACCTACTAACTATTTTTATGCTAGACTGAAGAAAACCACTGCAACAGCAAAGGAGTGGACAATGGCATTTCTAGATATCAATGATGTACGAGCCAAAATGGTATTGGCCAGTGATGTGCTTAGCCAGGATCGCCGTATTTTGTTACGTGCTGGCGTACGTCTGACGCAAAAACATATTGTCGCCCTCAAGGCTATGGGATACCTCAGGCTGGAGATCACCACCGCTCGTAATCTCTATCGCGACAGCCACCCGGATCATATCGAACCGCAACCGGCTGAAGTATTAAAACCAAATATTCCCCCAGCAAGAATTGAAGCTGTGGTAAAAACCCTGGAGGTCAGCAGACCCCCGACTGAACCCTTACAACCGGACCCTGTGTTGCTGCAACAGACCGATGCCATACTCAAAAGTCTGTTTGCCAACAACAAGACAAAGGCCCCTGCCGCCTCCATGGCGGAGGTCTTGCGCCGGGCCACCATGCGTATTATTAAAGAGAGTAAAGTAGACGTCGAAGTACGTCGGCAAAAGGCCAAAGAAAATGGCATCTCCGCAGGTATGAGTGCCCTCATCAGTGAGCACATCCCCAGCACCTGATGTCGGCCATGGGCCGACCTATAGGGCATGCCATGCGCACCTTACAGGAAGCACAAAAAAAGGCGGTCATATGACCGCCTTTTTTCTGCAAACCGCTTGGCTTATCCCTTAACGTAATCGTCGATACCGGGGTTGCCGGCAACATTCTTGATTACAGGCGTGTTAAGTTTATCTATCTTAACGGTCTTCTGTACACGCAGGTAATCGGCAACCACTTCCCAGATAGGGCGGCCAGGGGCCTTGGAGCCCACGGTCGCCCAGCCGGCAACCTTGTACTTCTTGTTGGCTTCTATCTTGGTGCCATTATTCAGGGTCATGTCGTCGATACGTCCACCCATCTTATTCTTCGGTGTCATGGTGTAGTCCATACCGCCGACACGAACCATGTCACCACCCTGCTGATAGTACGGGTCTTCGTTAAACAGGTTATCGGCCACATCTTCCAGGATCAGCTTAATGTCGGCACCGCTCATCTCTCGGACATAGGTCTCGGGATAGGTGGTACAGGTCTGATCCATGACATTATCCATGGTAATAGTCTGACCTGGCAGTACCGAGGTACCCCAGCGGAAACCAGGAGACAGGGATATCTGCGCATCGCCTACTTCAATCTGAGCATCACAGATCACCTGATCGAAGGTACCGTTGAAATTACCACGACGATAGAGTAGCTCTTCGGATACGGCCAGCTCTTCGTTCAACTCATGCAGATAAGGTTTGCGTACATTTGCAATGTAGGCAGTCATTTCCTTGTCTGGCTCGATGAAGTTGGAGAAGATCGGCACCAGCTTGTAGTCATAGCCCTGAACCTTGCCGCCACGTACATCGAACTGCATCACACCCACATACTTACCGTTGGAACCGGCATTGGTAACCAGAGTCTGGCCGCCCTTGTTCTTAACGATAGTCGGCGCAGGTACGCCGTCATGGGTGTGACCACCAAAGATAGCATCGATACCGCTGACACGGGAGGCCATCTTCAGATCCACATCCATACCGTTATGAGAGATAACCACAACCACGTCGGGCTTCTCATTTTCACGTACGTCGTCTACCACACGCTGCATGGCTTCGTCGTTGATGCCGAAGGTCCAGTCAGGGATAAAACGCTGTGGGTTGGCAATCGGGGTGTAGGGGAAGGACTGACCAATAACCGCAACACGGATACCGTCTGCCATTTCCTTAATGGTGTAAGGCTTAAAGGCGCGTGAGGTATCTTCGTTCCAGCCAGAGAAGTCAGAGAACTTATAATCAAAGGCAGCATCGTTACGGACGAATACGTTCTGTGCAACGAAGTCACCTTTGAAATCATTGACGTTCTTAATGACTTCGTGATCCTGGTAGGTGTACTCCCAGTGACCGGTCATGACGTCTACGCCGAGCATGTTACAGGCACCAACCATATCCTGACCACGGGTGTAGTACGCAGTAGCGGAACCCTGCCAGGTGTCACCACCGTCCAGTAACAGGGTGTTGTTGGGGCCATGAGAGGCACGCATCTGCTTGATGAAAGTCTGCAGGTGGGCGAAACCACCCACCTTGCCGTACTTGTTTGCCGCCTCGGCAAAATTCAGATAGGTAAAGGCATGTTCTTCAATCCCCCCCTTGGGGATACCAAAATGGGACAGCAACTTGTCACCCACCAGATGAGGGGCCTTACCGTATGCGCCACCGATACCCAGGTTTACATTGGGCTCACGGAAATAGATAGGATTTAACTGTGCATGGGTGTCGGTAATGTGCATTAAGGTCACGTTACCGGTCTTGGGAATATTGTAGAGATCAGCGGGGCCTTTGGCCGCCTGCTTACCACCACCACAACCTGGCAACATACCTGCTGCGCCTGCTAACCCCATTAATTGTACAAACTGACGACGACTAATAGACATCGGTCACCTCTCCTTAGAATTCTTGCTTATAATTTGTCGGGTGGCCTTGCTGGCAAAACCAGGAATTTGTTGCATAAAAATTCCCTGCTCCCGGAGTAGCCGATACTGTAACAGTCGTTACAGTTTGTTCACAAGTGGTAAATTAGTAAATGCAGAGAAATTCAGAAAATCCGTTCAATTGCATGATTTTTTTAATGTTTCCGTTGCGAATTGCAGTTTGTAAAAAATGTATTTTGCAATTAAGAACTCTCTAATATTCTAGCTTCCTTTCCGCCACGGTAACGGGATTTTAATCGGTAGAGGAAGACGAAATGCCAATAATAAAGTCAGTATGAAAATGTAAATCCAGGGTTCCTGAGTATCGGCCTTTACCATCATATAAAAATGTAATACTGCTGTGATGGATATAAGGTAGATCATACGATGCAGCCTGAGCCAGTTTTTACCTAATCTCCTTATCATTTTCTGCGTCGACGTCACGGCTAATGGAATAAGCAGCAAAAAGCTTAATAATCCAATGGTAATGAAGGGACGCTCAAAGATATCTTCCACAATCTCATCCCAGTACAAGAACTTATCTAACCCAATATAGAGCGACACATGCAGACTGGCGTAGAAAAATGTATAAAGCCCCAGCATACGCCGTAAGCGTATCCAATATGATTGACCTGTCAGTTTTCGTAACGGTGAGATACTCAGCGTAATGAACAAAAACCTCAAGGTCCAGTCACCACTCTGTCGCACCAGAGCCTCGATCGGATTGCTACCCAGCCTATCGTTTAGTACTCCTTCCAATAACAATAATGCAGGAAGCAAACACAGGATAAAAACCATCCGCTTATAAAAGCTGAAACTACGATGACTCATCGATACAAACCTGAATATTAATGTCGACAACCAAGGCGAACAACATCGTCATACAACCGATTGTTGTTCGCATGCAACAGCCTGTTCTGGGCTAGAAATTTTTCTTCAAGTCCATCCCGCTGTAAAGATGTGCGACCTGTTCGGCATAACCATTGAACATCAAAGTCTCACGCCGTCCCCACTCTCCGATACGACGCTCACGTTTTTGGCTCCAGCGTGGATGGGATACCTGAGGATTTACGTTGGCATAGAAACCATATTCACGTGATGAGGCCTTCATCCAGCTGCTGGTGGGCATCTTCTCAACGAAGCGAATCTTGGCAATGGACTTAATGCTTTTAAAACCATATTTCCAGGGCACCACCAGACGCATCGGGGCACCGTTTTGGTTCGGCAATACCTCACCGTAGAGGCCCACCGCCATAAGGGTAAGGGGATTCATCGCCTCTGCGATAGTCAAACCCTCTACATAGGGCCAGTCCAACACACGTCCACGCTGATTGGGGAATTGCTCCGTATCATAGAGGGTTTCAAATAAGACATATTTGGCGTCTGAGGTCGGCTCAAAGCGTTTCAGCATGGAAGCCAACGGTAGACCGACCCAAGGGATAGCCATCGACCATCCCTCCACACAGCGAAGGCGATAGATTCGCTCTTCCAAAGCCTGTGGTTTAAGCAGATCCTCCAGTGCATAGTTGCCCGGCTTGGCACAGGCTCCTTCTACCGAGATATTCCAGGGAGTGGGTTTGAGTGTGTGTGCCATGCGAGCCGGTGCCTGCTTGCTGGTACTAAATTCATAGAAATTGTTATAACTGGTCACATCCTTGTAGGGAGTTAGCTTTTCATCCAGTTGAAATTCTTTGGCCTTGCTGTATGTCAGTGGCTTACCGCCATAGGCGGCCTGTACTGGACTCAAATAGCCGCCAAGGCTTGCGGCCACACTCAGCCCTATCATTTGCTGAAGAAAGCGGCGACGGTCCTTGTACACGGCTTCAGAGGTGATTTCGGACGAGGCTATATCACTGGGACGTTTTATCAACATAATGGGACCCTTTTTCAACTGCGTTTATTACCGCTATCAGGATACAATACGCCACTAGGGCTTTTCTGGATTCATCTCTCTTACATACATCGGTAGTTACATGGGCATATATAGCTGGATACGTCGCATACTTTTTCTTCTCGATGCAGAGGTCTCGCACAACCTCTCTTTGTTTGTCCTGAAGTGGTTAAACCACTTTGGACTGCTACGTTTAGTGCTCGGCAAAGCAAAATCAAAACCGGTACAGGTAATGGGGCTGACCTTCCCTAACCCTGTGGGACTGGCGGCAGGATTGGACAAAAACGGTGACTATATCAAGGCTCTGGCCAATCTGGGTTTTGGCTTTATCGAGATAGGTACCGTAACCCCTCGTCCTCAAGCGGGCAATCCGAAACCACGTATGTTCCGCCTGCCTCAGGCCAGGGCCATCATCAATCGTATGGGCTTTAATAACAAAGGTGTGGCGCATCTAGTCGGGCAGGTCAAACGTGCCGGACACCAGGGTATTATCGGTATCAATATCGGTAAGAATTTCGATACCCCTATGGACAAAGCTGTTGATGACTATCTTTATTGTCTGCAACAGGTCTATGCCTACGCGGATTACATTAGCGTCAATATCTCCTCGCCTAACACCGCAAACCTGCGCCAGTTGCAACAAGGCGAGGAGTTTCAACAACTGCTGGATGCATTGGCAGAAGAACGTGCGGTACTGCAATTACAGTTTCAACGCTATGTTCCCATTGCGATAAAGATTGCCCCTGATCTGGATGACGAGCAGGTCCAGCATATCGCCACGGCTATTAAACAGAGCAAGATGGATGCGGTGATAGCCACCAATACCACCATCACTCGCGACAAGGTAGAAGGGCTCCCGTATGCCGATGAGGCTGGCGGCCTAAGTGGTGAACCGGTACGAGAAATGTCTACCCAGGTCATTCATGCCCTGCGGGATCAGTTAGGAGAGATACCTATCATCGGCGTGGGCGGTATATTTAGTGCCGAGGATGCGGAAGATAAATTACGTGCCGGTGCTAATCTGGTACAACTCTATAGCGGTTTTATCTATCGCGGCCCGGGGCTGATCAAAGAGATCGTCAATAAGTACCAGGCATGAATACCGAACAACGTCGACTGATCCTGCGTCTACTCACGAAACTACTGTTGTTGGGTTTCATCATCGGTTTGATCTTTGTCTTTATGCGCTCACTGCCCGGGAGCGGTTTACAAAAAAAACAGGACCGTGTTGATCTAGGCCAACTGCAAACAGGTCAGGCTCTGCTATATGACTGGAATGGAAAGCGAGTACTTATCCTCAAGCGGGACATGATTGGGCTATCAGGCTTACGACAACTCGATGACGAACTGCTGGATCCCTATTCACATCACTCCCGACAACCCACAGCAACCAAGAACTTTTTACGTTCTCTACGGGCAGAATATTTTATTGTGCTTGATTACGGCACGGATCTGAACTGTGGTTTGAATTATCTACCACACAGTCACACCGGACCAG
>JAOUJT010000139.1 GCA_029883105.1 Gammaproteobacteria bacterium | reverse complement strand
ATCCCACTCATTGCGCGGTACTGAGTCATAAACCACACCAGCTCCAGCCTGGATGTGCAGAGTGCCCTCCTTAATCACCGCTGTACGGATGGCGATGGCGGTATCCATGTTGCCATTCCAGGCCAGGTAACCCACCGCACCACCGTAGACGCCGCGTTTAACCGGTTCGAATTCGTCGATGATCTCCATCGCCCTGATCTTCGCCGCACCGGAGAGGGTGCCAGCAGGATGGGTGGCACGCAACACGTCCATGGCCGTCATGCCCTCATTCAGCTGGCCGGTGACATTTGAGACGATGTGCATCACATGCGAGTAACGCTCCACCACCATCTTGTCGGTGAGCTTCACTGTGCCAGTCTTGGCGATACGGCCTACGTCGTTACGACCCAGGTCGATGAGCATCAGATGCTCGGCGATCTCTTTTGGGTCCGCCAACAGCTCCAGCTCCAACGCCTTGTCCTCTTCAGCCGTTTTGCCACGTGGACGAGTGCCGGCGATGGGACGTACCGTCACCTCTCCATCCTCCAACCGGCTGAGGATCTCCGGCGAGGAACCAACGATATGGAAATCACCCAGGTCCAGATAATACATATAAGGTGAGGGATTCAAGGTTCTTAATGCGCGATAGAGATTCAGCGGGCTGGCATTAAACGGAATCGACAGTCGCTGAGACAACACCACCTGCATGATGTCGCCATCGATGATGTATTTCTTCGCCGCCTCCACTGCTGACTCAAAGCCTTGCTGGGTGAAACCGGAAACAAAATCCGATTCATCCACCTCACGGCTTATGCCGTTGGTATCGTGCGATACACGCATATCTAGCAACTTGATCAGCTGATCCAGGCGCGCCTGCCCTTCTTCATAAGCATACTTTTCGCCGGCATCCACATGCACGATGACATAGAGCTTACCGGAGAGATTATCGAACACCACCAGTTCATCCGACACCATCAAGAGGATGTCGGGATTGCCAATGGTATCGGGGTTGGGACACACGGCCAGGCGCGGCTCGATGTAGCGGATGGTGTCGTAACCAAAGTAGCCCACCAAGCCGCCGTTAAAGCGTGGCAGAACATCCAGTTCCGGCACTTTATAACGGGCCTGAAAGGCCTCTACCCAGGCCAGTGGATCGGCAACGTCCTGCTCCGATTCACTCTCTTCGCCGTCATGGCTAATAGAGATATCGTGACCATTAACCTTGAGTACGGTACGCGCAGGTAGACCGATAATAGAATAACGGCCCCACTTCTCTCCACCCTGTACAGATTCCAGCAGGTAAGAGTAGGGGCCATTGGCCAACTTGAGATAGACCGATAAGGGGGTGTCGAGGTCGGCAAGGACCTCGCGCATCAACGGGATACGGTTATAACCCTGCTGGGCCAATTGGGAAAATTGTTCGGGACTCATCTTCGATTACCTACAGACAAAAATAAAACACACAACGGGATGCAATCAATGGGGGCTGCTCACCCCTGCCATCGCCACATCATTTGTGTCTTCACCTGTTGCATCGTAGCTAACCTTATAGATATACGAATGTTAATTCGAGTGTGCCTTAATCCAAAATCCCTTGCAACTCTGTCATAGAATCGATCACCGCATCAGGATTCGAATCGTGGATATCCACACCGTGGTTGTATCCGTAACTCATGCAGATGATCTGAAAACCGGCGGCGCGGGCGGCCTTCACGTCACTGACTGAATCACCCAGCATCAAGGCATTTTCCGGCGTGGTCTTAAAAAACTCGGCGGCATGCAACAGCGGCAATGGATGCGGTTTTTTCTCTTCCAGGGTATCGCCACAGATAATGATCTCGAACTCACTCTGTATACCCAGATCTCCCAATAACGGCAGAGTGAACTGCTCGGCCTTGTTGGTGACACAGCCCATCTTGTAACCGGCAGAGCGCATGTATTCCAGACCTTCACGCACACCGGGATAGAGCGTACTGCGCTTGGAGGTGTTCTCTGCATAGAGTTCCAGAAAGATCGGATAGGCCTTTTCAAACAAGGCATCATCCGGTTCACCGTCCAGCTGATTGATCAGCGCACGACGGGTCAGGCGCTCCACGCCATTGCCCACCCAATCACGTACTGATGCTTCACCGCGCACAGGCATGTCCAACTGCTTCATCATCTCATCGACGCAAAAGGCCAGATCCGGCACGCTATCTACCAGCGTCCCGTCCACATCGATCAAAATCATTTCAGGTTTACGAACCATTTTTAACAACCTTTAGTTAATGCAGAGGGCGCAAAGAAAAATATAGAATAGGTTTTCACCACTCTGCGAACTCTGCGTTACATCGCTTATTTTAAACTAAGCCTTGGCCAGCTCGTCGCGCATCTGCTTGATGACGGTGTCATAGACATTGGCATCGGCACTGTTCTTGGCGTTGAAGATGGCAGAACCTGCTACGAAAGTATCGGCACCGGCAGCGGCGATTTCACGGATGTTATCCACCTTCACACCACCGTCGATCTCCAGGCGGATGTCACGACCGGAGGCGTCGATGATCTTGCGCGCTTCACGCAGCTTGTCCAGGGTCGCGGGGATGAAGGACTGACCACCAAAACCGGGGTTCACCGACATCAGCAAGACCATGTCCACCTTATCAATAACGTACTTCAGTACATCCAACGAAGTAGCTGGATTGAAGACCAGACCGGACTTACAACCTTCGGCCTGGATCAGCTGCAGGCTACGGTCGATGTGCTCAGAACCTTCTGGATGGAAGGTGATGTAGCTGGCACCAGCGGCGGCAAAATCGGGGATGATGCGATCCACAGGCTTAACCATCAGATGCACATCGATCTCGGCGGTGACACCATGCTTACGCAGGGCCTCGCACACCAACGGACCAATGGTCAGATTAGGCACGTAGTGGTTATCCATGACATCGAAATGGACGATGTCGGCGCCGGATTTCAGTACGTTATCAACTTCCTCACCCAGTCGCGCAAAGTCTGCAGAGAGGATGGACGGGGCAATCTTAAAATCTGACATAACGAGCCTCTTGTTATATTCAACGGGGCCGTCATGGCACCGGTTTCTCGAAAAGGCCAAACTTTACCTGATTGGTAGGAAAATTTCAGCTACCAGAATGGTATTCAACCCCCCCTCTCTAGGATAAACTATTGAAAATAGTCAAAAACCCGATAAAAATATGTTTAGAATTGCATGTATTTTTACCCTTCTCACCTGTATCAGCCTGCCCGTGGTAGCGGCCGATACGCATCCCTATGAATCCCCAAACATCTTCGGCCAGGCCATCTGGATAGGCGAAGGTGAGGAACGCTTCCCGGCCATCTATGCCGAGGCAGCGGTGCCAGAGGCCAAGGGCATTATCATTATGCTGCACGCCGAGGGAGAACACCCGCAGTGGCCAATGGTGATCCAGCTGTTACGTGAACAGCTCACCGATCACGGCTGGAATACCCTGGCTCTACAACTCCCCACCCCCATCGCCTCTGATCGGACCCTGGACCGCAAGGCCTACACCGAGATGGTTGGTAAGAAGATCCAAATGGCGGTAAACCATGTCATGCCGAAGAATCCGCCGGTTATGGTTTTGTTGGGTCATGGTCTGGGAGCCAATGCCGTGATTAAACGTGCCACTGAGCATCTGGACAATAACCTGATGGCGGTTATCGGCGTCAGCATAAATGCAGACGCACATCAAACCGAGGCACTGAATACCCTAAGCCATATCAGTCAGCTCAACTTGCCAATACTGGACGTCTATGCCGAACGAGATCGACTTGAAGTCCGGCAAAGTACGAAACAACGCAAGCGGGCAGCGCTTAAAGCTGGCAACAAGAATTACCGGCAGCTAAAAATCCCTGGTGCCGAACATCACTTTTACAACCATACAGCCATGCTCGGCAGTCGGGTAAAGAGTTGGCTGGACGCCACTTACCGGAAAACAGTACAAGACAAGGGTGACAAAACAGAGGCATTCATGAAGTCCAACATGGAGACCTCCATCGACAAAAAGCGCATAAAAGAAGCACAGATGTTACCTGCAACTGATGTTCCAGCAGTAGCGAATACTGAAACTTCAATGCCTACAGAGAACATGCTCTCAGAAATACCCGCCGCAGATAAAATAGATCCAGACCCCACAACTGAAACGAAACCTGTCGCCCCAAATCCCACAGGGCCCGAAGGTTTATTTTAAACACATTATAAAGGAGATATTCATGTCACTTGCCAGTACCTTACATATTTTATCCGTCGTCATTTGGGTCGGCGGTATGTTCTTTGCCTATGTGATTTTACGACCTGCAGCAGCCAGTCTGTTAGAGCCACCACAACGCTTGAGTCTCTGGCGCCTGGTATTTAACGGCTTCTTCCCTCTGGTATGGGCGTCAATCATCACTATTCTTGCATCAGGCCTGTGGATGATTATGAAATTAGGCGGCTTTGCCGCAGTGGCAGGATACGTCAATACCATGTTCGCTCTGGGACTGGTAATGATGGCCCTGTTCATGCACGTTTTCTTCGCCCCATATAGGCGCTTAAAAAAGGCTGTGGCTGAAGAAAACTGGCCAGAAGGTGGCAAGCAATTAAACATGATCCGCAAGATCGTCGGCATCAACACATTGATAGGAGTACTTACCATCATCGTTGCAACTGCCGGTAAGAGCCTGATTTAGGATTCATCACGTCAGCCCAACAAATCCATGAACACAAGCATAGGGCGTAATCTTATTGCGCCCTATGCGTTCAGGCATCATGACCAGAGGATGATCCCAGTGGGGTCGGCCTATAACAGAACCGAAAGTTCCGGTTCTGACAACATACTTGAAATCAATGACTGTGCATTTTCGATATCATTGTTTTGAACAATTAGTTCAAATGCATTTTGTAAGAAATATAATCTACACGAATATTTAATTCGGCACGTTCTACGGTTTATTTTTTTATGTATGTATGAGGCACTTAAAAAATAAGACATTCCGACCATAATCAGGGCGTATACGATAACTACCAGGGGAATCTGGAATCTTAAGCTCCTGATATATGAAACCGGCAAGTGGATTATCTTCAGAGCGGAGCGAGTAGATCATCCAGCATGATACCTTTTTCAACCAAGCCATTCTGTTCAAGCACGCGACGAATCTCTAGCAGTGTCTGTTGTAGTTTTGGATTATCACCACCTAATAGACTCTGATTTTCATCTCTCCCTGGCAATAGCAGTCCATTGTAACTATCAATCACATCTTTCGTACTCACCTTAAGTCTGCGCGAGCTTATTTCTGCAAATCCTTCCATGTCTTCCCGTTTATATGCCAGGGCATCAAACCACACATCAACAAGACGGTTAACATTATCACGATGCATGCTGAGATAATCCTCATGCACCACCAAGACATCCACCACCTCACCGGGGATCTCCTTACTGGTAAAGATCTCTTTGCCTCCCTGAGAGAGCAACTTTGTTCTTACCGGTTCAAAGGTCACCACCGCATCGATTCGACCCCGTACAAACGAGCTTTCATGCAGGTTCACATCCATGTGAACCACTTTGATATCACTTAATGTCATGCCGTGGGTTTCCAAGGCACGGGTTAGCATATAGGCACCAAGGGCACCGGATTCCACACCGATTCTCCTGCCTTTTAGATCTTGCATGGAGTTGATGCCAGACTTGGCAATAATGACATCGGCTCCGGCAGATATGTCGTGAACCAATACAACCTTTACCGGCACTTTAGACTCACTTAGTTGTATAACTTCATCCAAAGTGAGAGAAGCGGCTTCCAGGGTTTTGTTGCGAAATGCCCGTATAACCTCACTGGCTGACGGGTATTCAATCAGCTTAATGTGCTTTTGCTCTAGCCAGCCCTTTTCACGTGCTACATATAGAGGCTCATAACCGGGCCAGACGTTGGTGCCGACCCGCATCAGCGCGACGTTTTCCTGATTACAGGATGAGCCCACTAGAAGCAAAAGTGAGATAAGGATACTGTGGGCAATGAGTTTCATGACGCTATTCCATATTGATCATCAATCTTATAAGAGTACGTGAAGTAACTCCCTATTTATAAGTGCAAATTGCGTATTTTGCACATTCTTTACATCACGACTATTTCAATAAGCCTTTTTACTATGTCACGGCAATGTCTAATTTGGTTGCGATTTTTCTAGCTCCTTCAAACCCAAAGCACTGTATTGATTTGCCTTGTCCATGCCAAAATACTCACATGCCCCGGCATAAAACAGGTTCATCACAGACGATATCTGTTTTGCACTGTAATCGTATCCCAATGGTCCCTCTTTATCCCTCATCCATTTTCGCAACTCATTCACCTGTTCAATACTTAAACTGGCCTGATATTGCCCCAGCGCCTCATCAACATACTCTCGCACCAGATAAGCGTAATAGCGATTGTCTGATTCAAGCAGGTTATTCGTATGCCGTAACAGGCGAGAGAGAAGCTTCATGTTTTCCGTCTCTAATGCTGGCTGTACGATACAAGCAGGAATCTTATCTAGTCTTCCAGAACGATATGCCACCATGAGCCGGTAGGGATCCTCTTCCAGCGCCACAGATTTGTCCGTGGCATGGCAATTCAGGTTAAAGAGGATGGAGTTATGTTTACTGCTCAGCGTACCGGAACAGGATTGTTCGACAAACGCTTGTAGCTCCTCTGATCGTAAACTTGCATAGTCATCCTCCCAAATCCACAAGGCCGCCAATAACTCATCGCGCTCTAGAAACGGTAGTAGGGCGGTATAGACCACACGCCGGTAGAAAGACAAGGCCTCAAATCCCACCGCGATATTTTCGCTACTCATGTTCTCTATTCACTTTTCTGCTTTATAGGCATTCCCTGACTCAACTCACCAGGAATCGCTGAACCAAATGCAGATTGCGTGCCAATAGATCAATGCGCTGATCCGCGTCACTTATTCGCAGCGTAGATAATGAATGGGTGCGTACAAATAAAACTACGCACCATGATGAAGCGCAAGAGATGGGGCAAGATCATTGATCGAGCATAACCGGTATCGCCTCCTGTATCGTACGCACGATCTGCACATAACTCTCATGCCGATAACTGCCCTTACGGTAGAGCACACCGATACGCCGACTGGGTTTAGGATCAATGAATGGCAGGTAGCGGATGTTTTCAGCGGACGACGATTTATGCACCGCCAACTCCGGCATCAGGGTAATACCCATGCCCTCCCCGACCATATGGCGCAAGGTCTCCAGTGAGGTGGCCTGAAAACCAGCGTACTCACTAGCCCCGGCCTTGACGCAAATGTCCAGCGCCTGGCCACGCAGACAATGTCCTTCTTCCAGTAACAACATCTGTAGATGATTGAGATCCCCCAGATCGGCCTGTTGTTTTTGTGCAAGGGGATTATTGGCAGGTACCGTAAGCCAGAAGGGTTCGTTGAACAGATCGATCTCGGCAAACTCGTCCGTATCTAC
>JAOUJT010000138.1 GCA_029883105.1 Gammaproteobacteria bacterium | reverse complement strand
AGCAGCTTTGTGGCCTTTGGCTGGCTACAAAAGGGGTATGAAGACTTCATGATCGCACCGCTGCAAAGTGCTACCTATGGTTTTGTCATCAGCCTGTTTGTATATGTCCTTGCGTATATGGCCTATGTCTATGGTAGCTTGCCGTTTGTTTTGTTGTTGGGGGCTGGTGTCATGTTTCTTGGACCGGTGCTCGCATTTGGTTTGTATTCCATCAGCCGGCAAATAGGCATGGGGCTGGAACCCAAGCTGGGATATTGTTTGCAAGAAGGTAGACGTCATTTAGGCAATGAATTGGTGTTCGCGATCGTTTTGCTGGTTGTATTTTTAGTCTGGGCCAGATCCGCATCGATTATTCATATATTTTTTCCCACAAAGTCTGATGCAGGCATATCGGAATATGCACTATTTTTAGGCATAGGCTCCTTGGTAGGAAGTTTTTTTCTTGCTCTGACTTTTATGCTCAGTGCCTTTTCCCTGCCGATGTTTATGGACAAAAAGGTCGATGTCGTAACTGCGGTCTTAACCAGTGTAAATGCGGTGCTGCATAACAAGAAGGCCTTACTGGTTTGGGCTGGTCTGATATTCATCGCTTCGTTACTGAGTCTGGTTAGCTTTCTTCTTGGCCTGATTGTGATATTACCTATACTGGGGCATGCAACTTGGTATGCCTATAAAGATACTATTGATGCCAGTGCCTGGCCGGACAATGAAAGTGTTGAATGATGGTTTGTCAGGTCGCTTCGAGTCGGCCCATGCATATCGTCTATTATGCGTACTTGCCGTATTCCTGATATTCTCTAACTGAAAGCGCTTACTCTTAGGCCGATGCATGTTTGGTATTTATTGCCATCAATCAATAATGTAGTAAAAGAGTCTGAGCCGCGCCCAGCTATTGCATTACAATATCCTCTGTACCACTAGTGCATAGAATGTGTGAAAATGGCTGTGACAAGGGTGATGAAAACCCGTGTCCGGATTGAATAATCATGTGGTTAATTCGTATTTACTAGAGTCAGAGGTTCTGTGTCGGATTTTCAAGCACGTTTTTCAGGTATCCAACGTCTGTACGGGCGTGAGGCATTCGATTGGATTCAGAAGGCGCATTTTTGTGTGGTTGGTATCGGTGGCGTGGGTTCCTGGGCGGTGGAGGCTCTGGCCAGAACCGGAATTGGTGAAATCACTCTTATTGATCATGATGACATATCCATTAGTAATACAAATCGTCAGATTCATACCCATGTGAACAGCTATGGCAAGTCAAAGGTGGATGAGATGGCTGAGAGAATCCTCGCCATTAATCCCGATGCAAGGGTCAATGCGATTGATGATTTTCTAACGACCAATACTATTGATCGTTATATTCAGCTAGATTTTGATTATGTCATCGATGCAATCGACAGCATAAAATTCAAGTCAGAGTTGGTTAATTACTGTCGACGCAATAAGATCCCAGTGGTGATGACAGGGGGGGCGGGTGGCTTAACCGATCCCAGTCAGATCCAGGTGGCCGATCTGACAAAAACCTATAATGATCCTCTGGCGGCCAAGGTTCGCTCTCGTCTGAGACATGATTATGGCTATAGCCGGAATATTAAACGTAAGTTTTCCATAGACTGTATTTTCTCTTCTCAACAACAGCTATATCCTCGGGCAGATGGAAGCGTGACGACGCAAAAACCCGGGGTTCATGGTGTAACACTGGATTGTGAGTCAGGCTATGGCTCTGCTACCCATGTGACAGCATCCTTTGGATTTATGGCTGTTTCTCATGCGATACAGAAAATGATCAATAAACGATTGAAAAATGAGTAGTTATTTGGTGGCTGCGCCGATCCAGAACGAGATGTTCTTATCCAGAAATTCATCATAGGGAATATAATGTGAGCCGTCACAAGAGAAGGTTAGGCTGACAATACCATTAAAGATATTGATTGAGCTGGAACGCAGGTAGAACATATCGTCCATGAGTCTTAGTTCGGCCAGAGTATCCAGTATTGCACGTATCTTTTTCTTCGGTATTACTGCATCACTAGGATATGTCAGGGTAGGGTAGGCCAAACAGATATCTGGATCTGTCAGTGCCTCAACATCCAGTAGTCGGTAACGATAGGGATCATTGTATAACCAGATGGTGGCCCGACTACTGGAAAAATGGATTAGTGCCTGAAACACCCCATTTTCGGTAATCAGCTCTTCCATCACCCCCGTAACATCCTGAATAGCGAGATCCAGGGGGCTATCGGTTCTGGTTTGGTGGAATACGGTACCGCGGATGGCCGGATCACCTTTGACCTGTCGCCATGCAGAAGGCTCTTCATAGATATCATATCGGATGGGTAAGTTTCTCAGGTCAAAGTCGACACCGACAAACCCCAAGGCCTTACCCTGTTCACTGCGGACTATTTGTATTGCTGTGAGCGAAGGGCGTCTTGCACGCAGGCTGATGTAGGCTTCGGAAAGCAGGAATTCAGTACTGGGTACTGCTTGACGCATATAGGGACGTTGGGAACGATCCCGTCCATAATCCGCTTCGATACGCTTGGTTTGTGTAATGTTGTCACTCTTTTGGATGGCATCGGTATCCAGCACATACATAAATTTCACATAGGGCAACTCTTTGATCGTCGCCTCAAGAATCTGGTTTAATGCCTCGCGATCACCCCATACCTTTCCACATCGGATGGCCACATCCTCCAGAGCAAGGTGTAACATCTGGGAAATGGCTTCACGCTGTTTGCTAATACTATCTTTGAGTGATTGTAGAGGAGCCATGAGAATAAAAGCTTAAGCAATACCAGTGGTGATAGTAATGCCTTATAAAGCCATAAGGCAAGAGGCGAGCATCGTTTGTAACGAAAGTTTCATATATGACTGCTCTGGATTTTATCCCAGGTTTCTATGATGGTGTCAGTGGTTTGTTTTAGTGCAGTAGTTCCAGGCTGGGGATCAAAATGGATCATCGCCATAGTGGATGGTGACTTCCTGATCGGCGTCAATCTCAGAAATGGCATAGAGCTCAAATCCGTCAAACTCGGCACATGGCTTCGGACTGTGATTAAGATAGCGCAGCATATTTTTTCCATCACGCCCTACCCAGGTATCTTCTTCCAGCTCGGCCCACAAAACATGCATGCCATTGTCTTCTACTTCTGGACCATGGTAGATACCAAGGAACGTACCTTCTTTTATAGGTGCTTTGGCAAACAGGCCTTTGCCATGAAGCCCTGAATCGGTAACGTAGAAGTATTTTTCCAAATCTTTGTTGTGGATCATCTGAATACTAAATGTTGCTAGGATTTCGGTAGTATACTAGAAAATCCCATTTGATGGGATATTAACGGTTTACTATTTGGCTATATAGTCATTTGCATGAATCAATCTTTGATTATAGGTAGACAATATGGCAGCAAGTGAATGAGTGGTAGAAATTTTGATGATCTAGCTGGTCGCTTCAAATCAAATATTTATGGTACACGTAAAGGTCAGCTAAGGTTGGATCTGCTCTGGGAGCATATAGAGCAAGAACTTTTGCCATTGTTATATAGTGAACATGGAGACGTAACAGTTTTTGATGCTGGTTGTGGTATGGCACAAATATCCAAACGTCTTATTCAGTCTGGATGTCAAATAACGCTATGTGACAAATCTATCAAGATGTTAAATCAGGCCAAGAGTGAAATAGGTGAGTCTGTTCACTGCGAATTCATTCATGCCTCATTCCAAGATATGCATGCAGACTATAGGGAATATTTCGATCTAGTCATGTCACATGCGGTGTTGGAGTGGTTGGATAAGCCGGAGGATGGAATTAACGCCTTGGGCCGTAGCTGTAAGCCCGGTGGATATTTGTCACTGCTCTTCTATAATCGTGACTCCTATGTATTTCGTAATCTTATTCGTGGTAACTGGAAGAAAGTCGAATCAAATGATTATACTGGTCATCGGGGAGGCCTGACACCGAACAATCCAGTTAGCCAGACTGAAGTGCTAAGCTGGTTGGAGTCCGCAGGTTTTGTTGCGTTAGATACAATAGGCCTACGTAGTTTTTTTGATTATATGAGTAAAGAGATGCAGCTAAATCGTGAGTATGAGGATATTCTTCGCCTGGAGCGTATGTATTCTCGAGTTTCCCCCTATCGTGATATGGCCCGCTATATTCATATCATTGCACGTAAGTTATAGGTGTTGATGACCAACACATCCTTATCTTGTACTCAGGGGAATATTTAGCAAAGACTTCGATTAGAGTTAAAAACCTTTAGGCTCGTGGCAGTGATGGATATACGCCGTCAACAACAGCTACAAGATGTTGAGGATATGCCTGCAATAAGGGAGGTTTGAGGGGATGACGAGGTTCAGTATCACGGGACTGACATGCCGATGGAAGATGGGCTATCTGGCTCACCGAGTAACAACATGTCTGTTTGGATGCAAAATAGGGGGGAGGATATGCCAACTACACACAAACAGAACACTTTCAGCGGCCCAGACGTTAGAGGATTCATTTGTCCCGTCTTTCGACCACTGGTGCTATTTCTTCCAGCACCTGGTTTACTCATACGCTTATTCCGATAATAGATAATGCTGCAAAATCAAACACTTTACAGCACGATTGCATGGAGAGAATCTGCGAGAATATATCTAACAGAACGGTCCATTTTTTTACGTGTTGTATATAACAGAATATAGGTTAATTTTTTCGCTATGATCCTGATATTTCGTCATGTTGACTGTGAAGGTCCAGGTTATCTTCTGGATGTTCTGCAAACCAACAAGCTTGATTATAAATTAGTAAATGTGGATCAATCAGATCCTGTTCCCGCTGATCTGTCCGGTATTACGGGTATGGTTCTGATGGGTGGTGGGATGAGTGTGAATGATGATCTGGCCTGGATTGATGATGAACTTAGTCTTATTAAGCAAGCGTATAGTCGTGATATTCCGGTCCTTGGACACTGTTTAGGTGCACAATTAATGGCCAAGGCATTAGGCTCGACTATTCGGTCAAATCCTGTGGCCGAAATAGGCTGGTTTGACGTTAAGTGTGTAGAGTCAAATATCAGTTTATCCTATCCACATGACTTTAGCGCTTTCCATTGGCATGGCGAGACCTTTGATTTGCCGAACAATAGCACTTTGCTTTATGCGAATGAGCACTGTGTGCATCAGGGGTTTGCCTATGATCATTCCATTGCCTTACAATTTCACATAGAAATGAAACAGTCTATGGTTGAAGAATGGGTGCGTAGATTTTCTACGCAAATATCCACTCCCACTGACTCAGTGCAGAGCAGAGAAGAAATTGTTCGTGATCTAGACTGCAGAATTGAGACTCTGCATAAGGCTGCAGATAAAATTTATCTGCATTGGCTGAGCAAGGTAAATCAATAGGTCTATGATGAAAGAATTGTCTTCCAGTTTATGTGCTCATGATGATGCGATTCAGTACCTGCCGGGGAGAGATACACCAATGTGGCATCCCGGCGAACATTTTGTATCAGCCCATCCGATGTCGCCACCCTATGCAGACCACATGCAAACAGCTATGTTCGGCATGGGATGTTTTTGGGGAGCAGAAAAAAAATTCTGGCAGTTGAACGGCATCTATATCACTGCCGTAGGATACTCTGCAGGTAAAACGCCATATCCTACCTATGAGGAGGTATGCAGTGGATACACTGGTCATAATGAGGTGGTATTGCTTGTCTATGATCCGTTAATTATAAGCTATCAACGATTACTGGAAACCTTTTGGCAATCTCATAACCCTACTCAGGGAATGCGTCAGGGCAATGATATTGGCACACAATACAGGTCCGGCATTTACACTTACAATGATGAGCAGAGCAAAGAGGCCACAGAAAGTATGGCGATATATCAATCGGTATTGAAGGAGTGCGCTTATGCAGAGATTACTACTGAATTGTGTCAAGTGAGCGAGTTCTATTTTGCTGAGGATTATCATCAGCAATATCTGGCTAAGAATCCCCATGGATATTGTGGGCTTGGTGGTTTGCCTGTGCTATATCCAAAAACGGACAGATAGATACATACTATCCGACAGAGGCCTCTGAAGTCTTGCTGGTTTAGCGATATAATCGAACAGTTTATGTGGTCTAAGTGATATATCACTGTTAAACATCGATTTGCTTCGAATATTCGATAGTCAGTGTGCATGCCTAGGGTGTAGTCTTAAACCTGTCGGTGCCAACATAGCAGCATGATGCCCGCTCAGAAAGGACACCAAGGCCCTCCGATTGCAGCTTGAGGCTTATACAAGAAAATGCCAAAACAAATACTTGTTGTTGATGACACAGATCATGTGCGTAAGTTATTCATTAAACTTCTGCAGCCTCAGGGTTATGAAGTTATAGATTTTCCGTCGGCTTTGCCTGCATTAAAGTATCTGCAAAATCATCCTGTTGACCTTATTATTTCTGATCTGATGATGCCGGAAATGGATGGTTACGTATTTTGTCGCAAAGTAAAAACTGATCCTGCATTGGCTGCTATCCCCTTCGTCTTTGTGACGGCCGCCTTTACTGACGATATAGACAAGCAACTTGCCAATCGTGTTGGAGCAGAAGGATATATAACTAAACCAATCCACCCTGAATCTTTTATTTCCTATGTTAATTCTATTATCAGCAAACCTGTAGTAACTATAGATCAGCTAAATGATAATGCAGCCATTGAAAAAATGTATACTGAGGTACTTGCTCGAAAGCTGGATAAAAAAGTTTTTGAGTTAGAAAAAGAACGAACAGCATTAAGGAATAGCGAATATCATTTACGTACCATTACCAATGCGATACCCGATCTGGTTTCGGAGCTGGATAAAACAGGCGTGTATTGCTATGTAAACAAGGAATACGAAAATTGGTTCCAACTACCTGTTAAAAAAATTATTGGTATGACCGAGAGAGAACTCATAGGTGAGTATGCCTATGAGGTGACTGAGAAATACATACAACAAGCCTTGTCTGGAAAATCCGTCACCTACGAAGAAGTAATATCGATGAAGGATGGATCTTCTCGTGCAATCTGGGGTCGATATATACCGAAGAAAAATGATCAAGATAAGGTTGTTGGTGTTTATTGTGTGGTTGCTGATGTAACAGAACGAAAACTTAATCAGGACCAGTTGCAGGAGTCAAATCGCTCACTGAGGATGTTAACCGAAGTCAATAAGACCATGATTAAAGCCGAGGATGAATTTGGATTATTTTCTGATGTTTGCGAAATACTCGTGACGGTCGGTGAGTATGAACTGGTTTGGATTGGCATGGCCGAGTTCGATATTCAACAATCTGTAGAAACAGTGGCCCAAGCTGGTGATGCCAGTTTACTTAAAGATCTTCAGTTATCCTGGGATGGCAAAGCGGCAGAAAGCGGACCTGTTGCAGAAGCAATAATAACTGGTATACCGCAAGTGGTTCAGATTGGTGATGATACTACGAATTATCAACAATGGCATCAACGACT